>JALZHR010000145.1 GCA_030860665.1 Acidobacteriota bacterium | reverse complement strand
CCATCACGGTTTTGCCGCTTAAGAATTCGTGCAGGTTTTCGTCGTCGAGCTGCACCGGCTCGCGTCCCAGAAGGTCTTCAATCTGCACGTCGCGGATACGGCTGACGTTGACGTGACCGTGAACGATTTCATTCAGACTCGGCACGATTTGCGCCTTGACCGGAATCTCGCGACAGATATCCAGAATGCGGCGGATTTCCTTGCCCTGCGCGTGGTCAATCGCGATGACGACCTGCTCGACGTTCAACTCGTCGACCAGCCGCGCCAAATCGTCGGTCGTGCCCAGAACCTTGATGCCGTTGACGCTGCCGCCTTTTTTGTGTCGGTCGTCGTCCACGAAACCCTTAACGGAAATTTCCGCGTCGGCGCGTCCCGCTACTTCCTTGACCGCCGCCGCGCCGATTCTGCCCGCGCCGACGAAAAGCGTCGATTTCGGTTTCAGACGCCGCCGGCTGCCGCCCGTCACGATGCGCTTGTCGGAAAACTCGTAGGCAAACCTGCGCAGAACGCGCAGCGCCAGCAGCCCGGCAAACGCGAACATCGTGTCCATCAGAATAATGGACAGCGGAACCTGCCAGCGAATAAAGCTCTCGGGCGAGAGCAGCAGGCGAAAAGCAATCAGCACGACGCCCGAAATGAGCGCGGCTTTCAGAAACGCTTTAATGTCTTCGAGGCTGACGTAGCGCCACAAAATCGAATACGCGCCAATCAGGAAAAGCGAGGAAAATTGAACCAGAATTACGAACGGAAGCTGATTCAGCGCGTTTTCAAGATAATATTCGGAAAGCTGGAAATCGAAACGAAGCAGGTAAGCCAGAAAAAACGCGCCGCACAAAACGCACAAATCAGCCAGAAACTGAAACGGTCGTCGCAGAAACCAGAAGCGCTCTTCGGTTTGATTTTTTTCTACTAAAGGAATGTCCTTCATCGGCTGAATATACGTCTCTCAATGAAGTTACTCGGCAAAACATCGCCTTGTCAAATAGTTTCGGCAACAATAAATGTTTTCGACCGCCGCATCTAGCGGACAACTAAAGCCATCGAAAGTTGAATCGAAACCGTTTCTGGGATAATCTTATTAGCTGCCACACATCCGAGAGAGGTTAATCACGATGAAAAGAAATATTTTGTGGATTTTTGCGATAGCCGTTTGCTTCGCACAGGCTGTTTTCGCGCAGGCGCCGGTTTCTTCGCCGATCTCGCCGCGCGGTTATCTGGTCGGACCGGGCGACGTTATCGAAGGAAAAGTTCTGGGCGAAAAGGATTTCGATTTTACCGCCACGATTGACGAGGACGGCAATTTTGAAGTTCCGTTTTTCGATAAGCCCGTTCCGGCAACGTGTAAAACGGAAAAGGAATTGCGCGCCGAGGTAACCAGGCTCGTTTCCAAATATGTCCGCAACCCGCAGGTCAGCGTCCAGGTCAAGGAACGCAAAAGTCGCCCGCCTGCAACCATTTACGGCGAAGTCCGCCAGCAGCAGCAAGTTATCCTGACGCGACAGGCGCGTTTGCTGGAGCTTATCTCGTTTGCCGGCGGCGAAACGGAAAAAGCCAGCGGCATGATTCAGATTTTTCGCACGCAGCCGCCGCTGTGCGCTGCTCCGGACGAAGTGAAAGATTGGAAAACGCAGGCTGACGGCGGTTTCGATGTGCCGTCGCGAGTTTACACTCTGGCTAGCCTGCGGCAGGGCAGAGAAGAAGCGAATCCCATTATTTATCCGGGCGATATTATCGTCGTGCAAAAAGCCCGCTCCGTCTTCATCGTCGGCGAGGTCAATGCGGTCGGCGAATTTCCCATTACCGAAGGCGGTTTACCGCTTTCCGAAGCCATCGCCAGAGCAGGCGGTGTTCGGCGCGAGGCGAAAACGAAAAACGTCACCATCCGGCGCTTGAAAGCCAACTCGAAAGACAGAGAAATCATCAGCGTCAATTATGATTCAATCAAAAAAGGGCAGCAGAAAGACGTGATGCTGGAACCGTATGACATCGTCGAGGTCGACAAGTCGAAGAAAAGCATCGGCGAAGTGCTTCTGGGTCTGGCGATGCGCGGCGCCGAAACCGTGACGACCAGCGTGCCCGTCCGCATTTTCTAATCAAAATCCGGTTCGGATTGCTTTTTAGCCCGCGAGTTAGTCGACTAACTCGCGGGCTTTTCCTTTTCCGCGTCGGCGTAGATTTTTTCGATAACGTCGCGGTATTTTTCCGTAACGACGCGGCGTTTTACTTTTAAGGTAGGCGTCAGCTCGCCGCCTTCGACGCTCAGTTCGTTTTCCAGCAGCGCGATTTTTTTCACCTTTTCAAACTGCGATAAATCTTTCGTCAGCGCGGCAATCTGTCTTTCAAAAAGATTGAGAATGCGCTCGTGACGGCACATTTCCGCGCGCGAGCCCGCTTCGATGCCTTTTAATTTCACGTAATTTTCCAAAGACTCGAAATTCGGCACGACGAGCGCCGCCGGAAATCTGCGCTCGTTGCCGACCAGAACGACCTGATTGACAAAGCGCGAGGCTTTTATCATTTGTTCAATCGGCGCGGGCGCGATATATTTTCCGCCGGAAGTCTTGAAAAGCTCTTTTTTGCGGTCGGTGATTATCAGAAAACCGTCCGCGTCGATTTTGCCGATGTCGCCGGTTTTAAACCAGCCGTCCTCGGTGAAGGCTTCGCGCGTTGCCTGCGGCTTGTTGTAATAGCCGAGCATTATGCCCGGTCCGGAAGCTTCGATTTCGCCGTCTTCGGCGATGCGGACTTCGTTGTTGCGCAAGGGCTTGCCGACCGTTCCGACGCGGTTGAACATAGGGTTGTTGGTCGAGATTACGGGCGAAGTTTCCGTCAAGCCGTAGCCCTGCATAATCGTCACGCCCGCGCCGGTGAAAATGTAGTAAATATCGTCGGACAAAGCCGCGCCGCCTGTGATGCACGAGCGCAGGCTGCCGCCGAAAAATTCGCGGAATTTTCGGAAAACCAGCTTGTCGGCGATGGCGTGCCTGACGGCTAAAAGACGCGGAATCGGTTGCTTGTGCTCGACGCGGCGCGCGTATTCCTTTCCGACTTCAATCGCCCAGTCGAAAATTTTTTCCTTCAGGCGGCTCTCGCTCGCCGATTTCTCTTTCGCCCGGGCGTAAACCTTCTCGAAAATGCGCGGCACGCCGACGAAAATCGTCGGTCGGACTTCGCGCAGATTTTCCGGGACTTTTTCGATTGATTCGGCGTAATGCACCGCCATCCCGTTGAAGATATACAGGTACATTCCCGAACGCTCGAAAATATGCGAGAGCGGCAAAACCGAAAGCGGCTTGTCTTTCTCGGAAAAAGTGAAATTTTCGCCCGCGTCGATGACGTTCGAGACGATATTCGCGTGCGTCAGCATCACGCCTTTCGGCTCGCCGGTCGTCCCGCTCGTGTAAATCAGTGTGGCGACGTCTTCCGGTTTAATCTGCGCGGTTAATTCCTCTAATAATCCTGGCTGTTCGGCTTTCAGGCGCGCGCCCAGATTTTCCAGCTCAGCCAGCGACATCGCGTTTTCAGCTTCGACGCCCGCCGAATCGAAAAAAATTAATTTCTCGATCGTCCGGCATTCGGAAAAAATTCCGCCGAGCCGCTCGTAAGCTTCCTTATTCTGCAAAAAGAAAATTTTCGCGCCCGAATCGTTGACGATATAGCAAACCTGATTCGCTGCCAGCGTCGTGTAAACCGGAACGTCTATCACGCCGGAAAACTGGCAGCCCGCGTCTGCCAACGTCCATTCGGGCGAGTTTGCCGCGAGAATCGCCGCACGCTCGCCGCGCCGGACGCCGAGCGTGTAAAGTCCGAGCGTGATGTTTTCGACGCGCGCAATCATCTCGTCCGACGAAATCGCCTTCCACTCGCCGTCGCGGCTTTTATAATTCAGAGCGTCCGGGCGCGGGCGTTTTTCGCGAGCCTGCAAAAACAATTCCGCTAAGGTCTGCGGCTCGTCGGCGAAAAGCGGAATGCGCTGAACCTTGCGCCTGATGTCTTCTACTTCGCTAATCATCGTCATTTACTGCTGCTGCTGCTGCCGCCGCCGCTATTGCTGCCGTTTACCATTCCGCCGAAAAATATTTCCATCACCGTGTCCGCCATCGGCGCGAGCGGGTAGGATTTTTTCGAGAGAATCCAGTTGGTCACCATCTCGTCCAGCGCGCCGTAGAGAATCTTGGCGCAGACCGTCGGATTCAAATCCGCGCGAAAAACGCCCTGTTTTTGTCCTTCGACGATTGTGCGGCGAATAATGTCCAGGTATTCGGCGAAGCCGGCGGCGGAAAATTCCTCCATAAACTTGGTCGAACCGCGCAGTTCGACCTGAAAAACAATCGCCAAATCGCGGTCGGCGCTCAGGCGTTCCAGGTGCAGATGCGCGATGCGGCGCAGTTTTTCGTCCGCCTTTTCGATTTCGGCGATTTCCCTTTTGCCCTCGGCGATAAATTCTTCCATCGCGCGGTCGAAAACCGAGTGCAGAATCTCGTCCTTGCTCTTGAAATAAAGATAAACCGTGCCGTCGGCGATGTTGGCTTCGCGGGCGATGTCTGAAACTTTCGAGTTGAAATAACCGTTGCGGGCGAAAACTTTTATTGCCGCGCGCAGGATGGCTTCGCGTTTGTCGGTGACGGCGATTTTCGCCGTCGAAGAACCGTTTGTTCGGGTCGCGGAACGTGACATAGATTATTTTGGATTTTAGATTTTAGATTTTAGATTTTAGATTGGAATAGAAATTCGGCTTTCAGCCGAATACAATAAATTAAAAAATATCTTCCTTATCCAATCGTAAATCTAAAATCTAAAATCTAAAATTGATTTGATGAATGAATCATCATTCAGTTTTGCTAAAGGTATAACAGAACCGGAAAATAAATCAACAAAAATCTGCAAATTTAATGTATTTTTTTTTGTCGGGAAAAAGAAAAGGGATTTGCGCGCCTCAAGCGGGCGGCAAATCCCGAATCTGAAACTGATTGATTGTGGCGGAGAGGACAGGACTCGAACCTGCAAGCGCTTTCGCGCGGTAGTTTTCAAGACTACTGCCTTACCAGTTAGGCTACCTCTCCGCAACGGGAAAATTACGGCGGAACTGAGAATATACCGCAAACTGACGGCGGAAACAAATTCGACTGACTGGCTGGCTGTTTCGATTTCGCGGCTTTGAATTAAAGCCGGTTCTTCAATCTCTCTTTCAACGCGCCGGACGGTTAATAAATCTCAAATTTTATTTCGCGCTCAAAAGGCGGCTGATTTGCGCGTCGAGGATTTCGGTTTTGTCCCAACCGCTTTTTTTCAATTCGATTTCGCCTTTCCGGTTAATCAGAAAATGCGACGGGTAGCCCATATTGATATTGCCTTGAGCATCTTTGTCGGCGTATTTCAAGAGAACGCCGAAGCTGTTCGGCGCGAGGCGAAAATTAAACGGGTTTTTCTTTAAATATGCGCTGATTTTCGTTTCGTTGTCGGTCGTCAGACCGATGAAAACGACGTCTTTGCCGACGTATTTTTCCGACATTCGATTCAATTTCGGAATTTCCGAGTGGCAAACCGCGCAGCGTGTCGACCAGAAGCTGACCAGGACGACTTTGCCCTGAAAATCGGCGAGGCTGAACGCCTGACCGCTTAAATCGGTCGCCGAAAAATCTTCGGCGATTTGTTTATTGCTGGATTGTCCGAAAACGCTGAAAGCAAGCAGAAGACAGAAAACTGCGCTGAAAATAAATCGCATTAATTTTTCCTCTGGAAACGGGAGTTTGAATTGCTAAAAAGTGAACGGCGCGTGGTTTGCGCTATATTGAATAAACTGCTAATAAGATGCGTTTTTTCACAAAATCGTTTGATTTTTTTTGTGCTAAAATGAAAGTATGCTGCTCGAATCGCTCGAAGTTCAAAATTTTCGCAATATACACGGGAGATTTTTTTGCAGGGCGGGCTTGAACGTAATTTTCGGCGAAAACGGGCAGGGAAAAACCAACTGGCTCGAAGCGATTTACACGCTGGCGACCACGAAATCCTTTAAAACGCCGAAATTGCAGGAAGCCATCCGGTTCGGCGCAGAACTCGCCATTATTCGCGGCTCGGTCAGGCAATCGGCGGAAATTCACCGCACGATACAGGTCGCAGTGCAGGGAAACACGAAAACGCTCTCGGTCAACGGAAAAAAGGAAACGATTCACCGCTATCTGGGCGAGCTGCACACGGTCATTTTCAACGCCGACGAGATGGAAATCGTGCGCGGGCTGCCGGAAGCGCGACGCCGCTTTCTCGACGCCGGAATCACGGCGATTTACCCGCCGTTCGTCCAGACGCTCGCCGATTACAATCGCGTTATCAGGCAGAAAAACTCGCTTTTGCAGACCGCGCAGGAAAACGAATTTTCTCTGGAAAAAACGGCTGAAATGCTTGAGCCGTGGAACGAGCAGCTAATCGCGCTCGCCGCGCGGATTCACAAGGCGCGCATCCGTTATGTCGAAAGATTGAACGAGGTTCTGGAAAAACGCTTGTTCGGCAAAGAGGAGCTTTCGATTCGCTATGCTTCGTCGCTCGAAGGCAAAGGCGATTTGAGCGATTACGCCGCGCTTTTAGCCGAGCGTCTGAAGCTGCGCGTACAGGCTGAACTGGTCGCCGGGCACACGCTTATCGGCACGCACCGCGACGATTTGGACATTTTGTTCGACGGTCACGATTTGCGAAAATTCGGTTCCAGCGGACAGCAGCGTAGCGCGCTTTTAATCCTGCAGCTCGCCAATCTCTCGGTTTATTACTCGCAGCATCAGGAATACCCGCTGTTTCTGCTCGACGATATCGACGCCGAACTCGATTACAAGCGCATCGGTCAGCTGCTCGAATACCTGAGCGATAAAACCCAGACCTTCGTCACGACATCCAAAGAGAGCTTTGTCGAAAAATTCGGCGCGGCGGCAAAGATTTTTACGGTTTCCGAAGGGAAGATTCTGGACGAGGAACAGGAATTTCTGAGCAGTTTCTGAGAAACCGAAAAACTCGTTTCAAATCATCCTCAAAATTAAATATAAACTCCTAAAAATCAACGTTTCGCGCTATTAAATTCGGCAAAAAAATGCTACAATATAGTTAGTTTTTAAGGCGCGAAAATACCGAAGCGATGACTGAAAGCCTGACCAATCAATTTATCGAAAGCGACGCGGAAAAAATGAGCGGAACGCCCGTTTTTCGCGGGACGCGAGTGCCGGTAAAAAATCTGTTCGATTATCTGGAAGCGGGCGACAATCTGGAAATTTTTCTGGACGATTTTCCGACCGTTTCGCGCGAGCAGGTCATCGGGGTTTTGCAGCTTTATAAAGTCAGGCTTTTAGAAGAATATGAAGCTGCTGCTTGACGAATGTGTCCCGCGCCGTTTGAAATTCGGGTTCGCCGGGCACGAAATTCTCACAATCGATGAAGCAGGATTTAAAGGATTGAAAAATGGAAACTTAATTCGTGCGGCAAGCGGAACTTTCGAGGTTTTGATTACAGTTGATAAAAACATTCGGCATCAGCAAAACAAAGAAAAATTAACAGTCGCAATCCTGATTTTATCAGCCGAAAGCAATCGTTATGAATCACTCTCGCCGTTGATTCCAAAGGCTTTAAAAATTCTCGAAAACATTAAAATCGGCGAAATTATTACAATAGAATAGTAGAGGTTAATAAATTGGCTAAACCAAAAACAGAATACGGAGCAGATTCGATTACCGTTCTCGAAGGACGCGACGCGGTGCGCAAGCGCCCGGCAATGTATATCGGCTCGACCGGCGAAATCGGTCTGCATCATCTTGTTTACGAAGTTGTGGACAACTCGGTCGACGAGGCGCTCGCGGGCTATTGCGACACGATTGAAGTGACGATTCACATCGACAATTCGATTACGGTCGTCGATAACGGGCGCGGAATTCCGACCGATATGCACAAACAGGAAGGTCGCTCGGCGGCGGAAGTCGTTCTCACGGTGCTTCACGCGGGCGGCAAATTCGACTCGAATTCCTATAAAGTTTCCGGCGGCTTACACGGCGTCGGCGTTTCCTGCGTCAACTTTCTTTCGGAATGGCTGAAGCTGGAAATCTGGCGCGACGGCAAAACGCACGAGCAGGAATACCGCGTCGGCTTTCCGGTCGATCCTTTAAAGCAAACCGGAAAAACGACCAGACGCGGCACGAAAGTCACGTTCAAACCGGACGGCGACATCTTCGACACGACCGTTTTCAGCTTTGAAAAACTGTCGGAACGCCTGCGGGAAAAAGCGTTTCTGAACAAGGGAATTCGCATCACGATTAAAGACGAGCGCGAAGAACCGGAAAAATTCCACGAGTTTTATTACAAGGGCGGAATCGCCGAGTTCGTCAAGCACCTGAACAAAAACAAATCGCCGCTGCACGACGAACCGCTTTATTTCGAGCATATTTCGGACAATCTTTCGATTGAAGTGGCGATTCAGTATAACGACAGCTACGACGAAAAGGTTTATTCGTTTGCCAACAACATCAACACGGTCGACGGCGGAACGCACCTGTCAGGCTTTCGCGGCGCTTTGACGCGCACGATTAACGCCTACGCGGAAAGCTCGGGCTTGACGAAAAACTTCAAAACCGCGCTTTCCGGCGACGATGTGCGCGAAGGCTTGGTCGCCGTTATCTCGGTGAAAATTCCGCAGCCGCAGTTTGAAGGACAGACGAAAGGCAAGCTGAATTCGCCGGTCAAAGGTCCGGTCGAATCGTTTCTGAACGAAAAAATCAGCGAATATTTCGAGCAGAATCCGAACGTCGCCAAAAAGGTCGTCGGCAAAGCGGTCGACGCGGCGCGCGCTCGTGAAGCGGCGCGAAAGGCGCGCGAAATCGTTCGCAAAAGCGCGCTCGGCGGCTCGACTCTGCCGGGCAAATTAGCCGATTGCCAGGAAAAAGACCCGGCTTTGTCGGAAATTTATTTAGTCGAAGGCGATTCAGCCGGCGGCTCGGCGAAACAGGGGCGCGACCGGAAAAATCAAGCCGTTCTGCCGCTCAAAGGAAAGATTCTGAACGTCGAGAAGGCGCGTTTCGACAAAATGCTCGGGCACGGCGAAATCAAGGCTCTGATTACGGCGCTCGGAACGGGAATCGGCAAAGACGATTTCGACGTTTCCAAGCTGCGCTATCACAAAATCTGCCTGATGACGGACGCCGACGTTGACGGCTCGCACATCAGAACTCTGCTTCTGACGTTTTTCTATCGCCAGATGCCCGAATTGGTCGAAAACGGTCACGTGTATATCGCGCAGCCGCCGCTCTACAAGGTCAAAAAAGGCAAAAAGGAAGAATACATCAAGGACGAAAAGCAGATGCTGCGCTATATGATGCGGCAGGCGACCAGCGAAATGCAGGTCAAATCCGTCCTGAGCGGCAAAACTTACGAGGGCGCGAGGCTTTCAAAACTGCTTGAACAGGTGACTGAATTTGAACGCTATTTTGAACGCTTTGCCAGACGTCTGGGCAACGATACCAGATTGTTAAGAGTGTTGCTTGAAGCATTTAGCGGAAAAGACGGCGTTTTGACGGCGGGCAAAGGCAAATTGCGCAAGATTTTTGAAAGCGAAGAATTAATGCTGAAAATCGAAGCGAAACTTGCCGAAGCCGGTTATCGAACCGAGTTGCTGAACGACGAAGAACACGGTCTGGCGGAAATCGAAATTACGCCCGTCGTCGGGAATCCGATTATTTTTGACTGGAATCTGGCGAGCCTCGCCGAATTTACGAAAGCGGTCGAGCTGCGCGGATTTTTTGAAGCCGAGTTTCAATCTCCTTTCGTCGTCGGCGAAAACGGCAGTTCGGAAGAAATCGCCACGCGCGAGGAACTGCTGGAAAAAGTCGTCGCGCTGGCGAAAAAGGACTTGACGATTCAGCGTTACAAAGGTTTGGGCGAGATGAATCCCGAACAGCTCTGGGAAACGACGATGAATCCCGAAGGGCGCACGCTTTTACAGGTTCGCATCGAAGACGCCATCGAGACCGACCAGCTATTTACGGTTTTGATGGGCGACCAGGTCGAGCCGCGCCGCCGCTTTATCGAGCACAACGCGTTGGACGTTCGCAATCTGGACGTTTAATAATGACAAAATTTCGTTTAGAGACGAAACGGATAACCGATTGGGCTTCTTTTCACCTCGTGTGCGAAGAAGCCTTTGGTTTTCCCGCCTATTACGGCAGGAATATGAACGCCTGGATTGATTGCATGTCGTCTTTTGAGACTGATGAAGAAATTATTCAGGTTGAAATTACCGATACCGAAGATTTCAATCGGCGGCTGCCTGAAATTTTTGATGCGCTGGTCGAATGCACGGCTTTTGTAAACAATCGTTATATTAATAGCGGCGAATCAATAAAGATAGCGAGTGTATTTTTGTAATTGCTTGCGAAAAGTTTCTCAAAGTGCAATGATTCTGGTTTACGCGAGCCGGCGGATTGGCATCTAAACAGGGAAAGGATTTAAGAAAGAAAATGTCAGCAGCAGTTTTGGAACAAATCAGAAATCTCGAAGATTATCTCGTTATGCCGGACGCGGAAATCGCCGAGCGGATTCAGGCGGCAAAGCGGGAATTGGGTTCGCGCGTCGTCGTTCTCGGTCATCATTACCAGCGCGACGACGTTATCGCGCACGCCGATTTGCAAGGCGATTCTTATCAGTTGTCGGTGATGGCTTCGCAGACGGACGCTGAATTTATCGTTTTCTGCGGCGTGCATTTTATGGCGGAATCGGCGGACATTCTCGGCAAGCCCGAGCAGCGTGTGATTCTGCCGGATATGGGCGCGGGCTGCTCGATGGCTGATATGGCGACGGTCGAACAGGTCGAGGACGCGTGGCAGCAGCTTCACGAAATCGGCGTTCTGAAACAAAGGGTCGCGCCGATAACTTATATGAATTCGAGCGCGGCGATTAAAGCCTTTTGCGGGCGGAACGACGGCGTGGTCTGCACTTCGTCAAACGCCGTGCCGCTTTTCGACGTTTACCTGAAGGAATTCGACAAGATGTTTTTCTTTCCCGACCAGCATCTCGGGCGCAATACGGGCGCGAAATTCGGGATTCCGCTCGACAGGATGGTTTTGTGGAATCCGCACGAAGAGCTAGGCGGCAACACGGAAGAAGAATTGCACGAAGCGAAATTGATTTTGTGGCGCGGACACTGCTCGGTTCACGGTCGATTCAAGCCGTGGCACGTCGAGCAAATTCGCAGACAAGTTCCCGGTATAAAAGTTCTCGTGCATCCGGAATGTATGCGCGAGGTCGTCGAGCAATCGGATTTAAACGGCTCGACCTCGTTTATCATCAACACGGTCGAAAAAGCCGCGCCCGGAACGAAATGGGCAATCGGCACGGAAGTAAATCTGGTCAACCGCCTCCAGCAGCGTTTTCCGGACAAGGACATTCGCCTGCTCGCGCCGGATTTGTGTATGTGCGCGACGATGTATCGCATCGCGCCGCAAAACTTAGCGTGGGCTTTGGAAAATCTGGCTGACGGAAACGTGGTGAACGAAATCATCGTCGACGACGAAACGAAGCATTATGCGCTCGTCGCGCTGGAGCGAATGATTAAGCTGACCGAACAGAACGCGGCGAAGAAGAATTAGAAAGTCGTAAATCGCGCCTGGTATTTCTTGACTTGAATCAAATTCAAATCTTTTGAACGATTCAACATCGATTGACGGTTCACGATTTACGACTTACGACTTACGATTCACGACTTAAAATGTCTTCAAGAGTATTCATCGCATTGGGAACGGCGAGCCAGGTTCCGACGCGCGAGCGCAATCACAACGGTTATTTTATTCGTTGGGACGACGAGGGCTTTCTGCTCGACCCGGGCGAGGGCACGCAGCGGCAGATGATTTACGCCGGGGTTTCGGCGTCGCAGATTACGAAGATTTTTATCACGCATTTTCACGGCGACCATTGTCTGGGCTTAGCCGGAGTTCTGCAAAGGCTTTCGCTCGACCGGATTGCGCACGAAGTCGAGATTTATTATCCGGCATACGGGCGAAAATTTGTGGAAAATCTGCGCAATTCTTCGGTTTATTACAATGTCGCGAATATCTCGGAAAAGCCTTTTTCGCCGGGCGCGGGCGTGATTTTCGAGAATAAGAATCTGACGATTGAGACGCGGCGGCTCGACCATTCGGTCGAATCCTGGGGCTATCGCTTTCGGGAAAAAGACGACGTGACGATGCTGCCGGAAAAATTAAAGGCGGCGGGCGTTTCCGGCAGAGACGTCGGCAGATTGAAAGCGGAAGGAAAAATCGAAATCGGCGGGAAAACCGTTTTGCTCGAAGACGTGAGCGTTTTTAAAAAAGGCTTGAGCGCGGCTTTCATAATGGACACGCGGCTGTGCGACGCGGCTTTCGAGCTGGCGAAGGACGTCGATTTTCTCATTTGCGAATCGACGTATCTTTCGGCGGAAACCGGCGAAGCCGTCAAAAACGGGCATTTAACGGCGGCGCAGGCGGCGGAAATCGCCCGTAAATCGAACGCCGCGAAGCTGGTTCTGACGCATTTTTCGCAGCGATACAATTCGATTGAAGATTTCGCTCGCGAAGCCAAGCCGATTCACGAAAACACGATTGCCGCCCGCGACGGCGACGAGGTCGAAATTTTAAGAAGAGAAAAGGCGGAAGCCCGCGCGTGAGCGAGGGCGCGGATACCTGGCGTTAAAGCTTTTCGGAACTTCACATTTGAAAGCCGGGAAAGATTAAATTAAATGGCGGAAATTGAAGAAAAATTACGTGAAAACGTGCGCGGAAAATTCTACGTCGACCGTCAGTGCATAGACTGCGACGTGTGCCGCTGCACCTCGCCGAAAAACTTCACGCGCAACGACGATAACGGTTATTCGTTCGTCTACAAGCAGCCGGAAACGCCGGAAGAGGTGGCGCTGTGCGAGGAAGCGCGCGACGCCTGCCCGGTAGAGGCAATCGGCGACGACGGAAATTAAACCGCGCCGATTGGCTTGGCACAAAAATCAGGGAAAGGAAATTCTAAATTGTAAATTATAAATTAATTTGGAAGACATATTCCGTGATAATTTAGAATTTAGAATTTAAAGTTTCTCTTTGATTTATCACTGTCTTTCCTGTTTTTGTGCAAAACCGCGCCGGTTAATTTATCAGGAATTTCAGGAGCGATTTTCCAGAAGCCGGATGCCCGCGTTTTTCTGAACCTGGTCTTTTCTCGTTAAATCTTCCGCCAGGAAAGAGATTTTTTTATCCTCGAAAGACTTTCCGGAAAGAAATTCCATTCCGCTGACTTTTGAAACGACGATTGTTTTATCGGGATTTTCTATTTCAATCGAATCTCCGACCTTAAAATCGATAAAGTCCGGCGTCCGGCGAGCGACGATGACAACGCCGCGCCTTCTGATTAAAAAACTATCTTCGACAATCAGGATTTTTCCGTTCATTTCAAACCAGAACCTTTATCCAGCCGTCCTCGACGATAACTTCATAGCTTTCAATCGAACAGCTTTTTTTTGTAAAACATTCGCCCGAAGTGACGTCGAAGCGCCAGCCGTGCAGGTCGCATTCGACGACGTTTCCGTAAAGCCTTGAGTCGGCAAGCGGCGCGCCCTTGTGCGGGCAGAAGTTTTCCGTCGCATAGAATTTTCCGTCGACGTTGAACAGAGCCAGCTCGCCGCCTCCTTTAAGCTGGACGGTCGCGCCGCGTCCGGCTGGCACGGCTTCGACTTTTCCGACCGTGATTTTTTTTCCTTCGCGGCGCGGTTTGCGCCGGTTTTCGTGAATCTTTCCCATAAAGAGTTTTAAATGATTTCAGATTTCAGATTATAAATTAGTGTTGCTTGAAACGTTTTTTAATGCAAAACGTCGAAAATGCAAAACGAAAAATGCAAAGTGCAAAATGTAAGAAGTAATCTAATTCTAAATCCTGAATTCCGAATCCGTCTATTTTGCATTTTGCATTTTGCATTAATTTTCGTCTTGCTTTCTCGCGCGCGGTAAAACAAAATATCTGTAAGAAAAAATTTAGCGGAAGTTTAATTTATGGCGGAAAATCAAGTTTCGGCAAATGAGCGGCGGCGCTGCCGGGAAATTATGACGCGCAGCGTGACGACCGCGACGCGCGATACGTCTTTGCAGCAGGTCGCGGCGCTGATGCGCGACGGCGATATGGGTTCGCTGCCAATCGTCGAAGACGGAAAGCTGGTCGGCATCGTCACCGACCGCGACATCGTCGTCCGCGCCGTCGCCGAAGGAAAAGACGCGCGGCAGACGACCATCGGCGAAGCGATGACGACGGAAGTCTTCGCCGTGCGCGCCGAAGATTTTGTTTTTGAAGCGATTCGTCTGATGGGTGACAAACAAGTGCGGCGCGTTCCGGTTATAAATGAAAATAGCGAGCTGGTCGGCATCATTGCGATGGCTGACGTCGCGCTGGAAACCGAAGACGAACGCGAGATTGCCGAAACGCTGGAAGAAATTTCCAGCGGCGCGGGATTTTGGAGAAAAGGATAACTTAATTTTAGATTTTAGATTGCCGATTTTAGATTGGATTCGGAATTTGGCTTGCAGCCGAACAGATTAAAAAAAATCATTCCTTATCCAATCGAAAATCGAAAATCGAAAATCGAAAATCTTAATATGGCTGAATCAATCGAACGTTATTTTCACTTTCTGGCTGCGCCGAACCGGTCGCGCCCGTCGGGGAAATTGTGGTATCCGGCGGCGGACGTTTACAACACGCCGGACGGCTGGATCGTTAAAATAGAGCTGGCGGGCGTGTCCGCCGAAGACCTCGAAATCGAAATCGAAGGCAACACGCTGTACATCGCCGGAATCCGACGCGATAAGACCTGCAGCGGCAGCGGCGTTTCCTATCACCAGATGGAAATTACCTACAGCCGCTTTGAGAAAACTTTGCAGTTCCCCGGAATGATTGACGGCGCGAAACTCGAACACGATTACAAGGACGGGCTTTTATTTGTTTATTTGAAAAAGGGGGAGACTGAAGCGGCAACAGCAGCAACAGCAACGACCGATAAGCAGCAATCCTAAAAGAAACTGCTTTTATCCATCCGCCGAATTTTATTGTTATGGCTGAAAATATTGAGAACACGCAAAACACGAAGGCAAGCGAAAGTGAAACGGCTCAAACGCCCGGCAGGCGTTTTGAGATTCCGGTTCTGCCGCTCCAGAACACGACGCTTTTTCCAGATACGGTCGTGCCGCTTAACGTCGGGCGCAAACGTTCGGTGCAGGCGGTCGAAGCGGCGCTGTCAACCGAAGAAAAACTTCTCGGCTGTATCAGCGCCAAATCCGAAGACGTGACGGGCAACGACGCGCGCCCGGTTGACCTTTACGAGGTCGGAACGCTGGTCAACATCAAACGGATGATGCGCTCCGACGATACGATGCAGCTTATCGTGCAGGGAACGGAGCGCGTGCGCGTCGTCTACTGGTCGCAGGAACAGCCGCATCTCAAAGCGATGGTTGAAGTTATGCCGCCGCTGGGGATTGACGATGCCGCCGCCGTTGAAGCCTTAAAGCGCAACGTACAGAGCCTGATTCAACAGGCGCTGGCGATGCTGCCGAATATTCCGCCGGAAATCCGGATGGCGGTGATGACGGCGAACGAGCCGGTGCAGCTCGCCTATTTTCTCGGCTCGGTGCTGGATTTGGGCGTCGAGCAGGAACAGAAAATGCTCGAAGCGAATACGGCTGACGAGCTTCTGACGCTGGCGCACGCGGCGCTGGCGCGCGAAGTCGACATTATGCAGATTCGCTCGAAAATCTCCGCCGAAGCGCAGACGGAGATGGATAAAGCGCAGCGCGAGTATATCCTGCGCCAGCAGCTGAAAGCGATTCAGAAAGAACTCGGCGAGGACGAAACCGGCGAAAAAGCCGAAGCCGGTCAGCTTCGCGAACGGCTGGAAACGGCGGATTTGCCCGAAGAGGTGCGCAAGGAAGCCGAGCGCGAATTGCGCCGGATGGAACAGCTTCCGCAAGCCGCGCCGGATTATCACGTCATCCGCACTTATCTGGAATACGTTCTGGATTTGCCTTGGAAAAAAGCCAGCGAGGAAAAACTGGATTTGGGCGAGGCGCAAAAAATTCTGGACGAAGACCATTACGGCTTGGAAGACATTAAAGAAAGAATTCTAGAATCGCTCGCGGTCGTCAAGCTGCGTCCCGATTCCAAAAGCCCGATTATTCTTTTCGTCGGACCGCCCGGAGTCGGTAAAACCTCGCTCGGACGCTCGATTGCGCGCGCTTTGGGACGCGAATTTGACCGGATTTCTCTGGGCGGCGTCCGCGACGAAGCCGAGCTTCGCGGTCATCGCCGGACGTATGTCGGCGCGATGCCGGGCAGAATTATTCAAACTCTGCGGCGCGTCGGCGTCAATAACCCGGTTTTGATGCTAGACGAAATCGACAAAATGGGCAACGATTTTCGCGGCGACCCGGCGGCGGCGCTTTTGGAAATTCTCGACCCGGCGCAGAACAACACGTTTCGCGACCATTATCTGGATTTGCCGTTCGATTTGTCGAAGATTTTCTTTATCGCGACGGCTAATCAGCTCGCGCCGATTCCGATGCCTTTGCGCGATAGAATGGAAATCATTCAGCTGGCGGGCTATTCGGACACGGAAAAACTGAACATTGCCCGGCAATACCTGATTCCGCGACAGATTAAGGAAAACGGCTTGCAGCCCGACCAGATAGAAATCACGGACGACGCGATAAATCTTTTAACCGCCCGATATACGCGCGAAGCGGGCGTTCGCCAGCTGGAAAGAACCGTCGGCAATCTGGCGCGAAAAGTCGCCCTGAAAGTCGCGCAGGGCGACAACACCGGTAAAGTGACAATCACCGCTGCCGACGTGAAAGGTTATCTCGGCGCGCCGCGTTTCTACCCGGAAGAAGCGCGCAACGAACTGCCCGCAGGCGTAGCGACCGGAATGGCTTGGACGGAGATGGGCGGCGAGGTTTTGTTTATCGAAGCGACCGCGCTGCCGGGCGGCGGCGGTCTGACTTTGACCGGACAGCTTGGCGAAGTAATGAAGGAATCGGCAATGGCGGCGCGGTCTTATTTGTGGTCGCACGCCGCCGAATTCGGCATCGACGCCGAAGCGATTAAACAAAACGGCGTTCACCTGCATGTTCCGGCGGGCGCGATTCCGAAAGACGGTCCGAGCGCGGGCGTCACGATGGCTTCGGCTCTGGCGTCACTCTACACGGGCAGAAAAGTCCGCTCCGATACGGCGATGACCGGCGAAATCACGCTCTCCGGCTTGGTTTTTCCGGTCGGCGGCATCAAGGAAAAAGTTCTGGCGGCGCACCGCGCGGGAATCCGCCGCATCGTTCTGCCGGAACGCAACGAAGCCGACGTCGAAGACATTCCCGAAGACGTCCGCAAGGAACTGGAAATTATTCCGGCAAGACGAATTAACGACGTGCTCGAAGCGGCGCTGGAAAAGGAGTCTTCCTACAACAGCGAATATATGCCCTTGATAACGTCGCATTCTTCTTCTTCTTCCGCCGGAAACCGGCACGATGCCGAGCAGCTGAGTATGAAAGAGAAGGAGTAAAATTTCGAGCCTGAAATAAAAGATAGTCGATGGCTGATTACCGTCTTTCAGCCATCGACTATCTCCGCAAATTCGCTGATTTTTCGCCGCATTTTCCCGCGATTTCGCTTTTCAAAAAAAAAATCCCGAAAATCACATTTTTCTATTAGCAAAATCGCTAAATTTCGGTATATTCTAAATAGTTTAGTGCTGCGTGTTGAGAAGTTGCCTTCCCTGAGTCGAAAACTCAAATTTCCCCGATGAGCAAACCTTTGGGAGCGGTTATCCCAACCCGCCGCGTTTTGTGAAAATCTAATTTAAAATACTAATATTAAATGGCATTACCAAAATCTTTATTCAGCTTATTTTCCAGCGATTTGGCGATTGACCTCGGCACGGCGAACACGCTCGTCTATGCAAAGGGACGCGGCATCGTCGTCAGTGAGCCGTCCATCGTCGCCATCAACAAAGTGACCAACCAGGTCGAAGCCGTCGGGCGCGACGCCAAAGAGATGCTCGGCAGAACGCCGGGCAATATCGTGGCGATTCGCCCGATGAAAGACGGCGTGATTGCGAATTTCGAGGTCACGGAAAAAATGCTCCAGCACTTTATTCGCAAAGCGCACAACGGAAAATCGTGGGTGCGCCCGCGCGTCGTCATCGGAATTCCGTCCGAAATCACGCAGGTCGAGCGCCGCGCCGTCGAAGATTCGGCGTATCGCGCCAAAGCGAGCGAAGTTTACCTGGTCGAAGAAGCGATGGCGGCGGCAATCGGCGCTGGCTTGCCGATTACCGAGCCGCACGGCAATATGGTCGTCGATATCGGCGGCGGCACGACCGACATCGCGGTTATCTCGCTTTCGGGCATCGTCTATTCGCGCGCCGTCCGCGTCGCCGGAAACGAGATGGACGAATCCATCACGCAGTTTATCAAACGCAAATACAACCTTTTAATCGGCGAGCGCACGGCGGAAGCCATCAAAATCGCGCTCGGCTCGGCGTTTCCGCTCGAAGAACCGCTCTCGATGGAAGTTCGCGGGCGCAATCTCATCGAAGGCATTCCGAAGACCATCACGATAACGGACGAGGAAATTCGCGAAGCCCTGTCGGACGCGGTGGCGACCATCGTCAACGCCGTTCGAGTGGCTCTGGAAAGAACGCCGCCCGAGCTTTCAGCCGACATCGTCGAGCGCGGAATCGTCCTGACCGGCGGCGGCGCGCTGCTGAAAAATCTCGATAAACGCCTGATGATTGAAACCGGTCTGCCCGTCGTCATCGCCGACGACCCGCTCTCCTCGGTAGTTCTCGGCACAGGCAAAATGCTTTCGGATTTTGAACTCCTGAAGCGGGTCAAATGGGATAATTCGTTGATGACAGGAAATTAATCGAAAGGGTAAAGGATAAAGGCGAAGGGATAAAGCAAAAAATCAATTCCTGACCCTTTCGCCCTTATCCTTCAGCCTTTCGCCTTTAAGAAGATGGTTGAGCGCAGTCAGAAAGAAGTTTGGAGACTCACGCCGTGGCTGATGGTTGCCCTGCTTTTGGGCAACTTTGTTTTGATGGCTTGGGATGCGAAGACCGATTCGCAGCAGCGAGTGATTCGCGTCTGGTCGCAAGCCATCGCCGATTTTGTTCAATCGCCCGTGACGACCGTCAGCTCGGGCGTCACCAATTACTTTCAATCCTTCGCCAACCTGCGCGGCGCTGCCAGCGAAAACGAGCAGCTGAAGCTGCGCGTTCAGGAGCTGCAGGTCGAGCTTCAGGGCAAAGAAAGCCTCGCCGCCGAAAACGAGCGGCTGAAATCGCTCTTAAATCTCAGGGAAGAATCCAAATATCCGATTCTGACGGCGAAAGTCATCGGGCGCGACCCTTCAAGCTGGTTTAACACTTCAATCATCAATCGCGGCAGCGTCGACGGCGTCAAACTGAATATGCCGGTCGTCACCAACGGCGGCTTGGTCGGCAGAATTATGGCGGTCGGACCGCTGACCTCACAGGTGATGCTTCTGACGGACGATAAATCCGGCATCGCGGGCATCGCCGGCGAGCTCGGAAATTCCAACGCGCTCGGCGTAATCCGCGGCACAAACGATAAGGAACTGGTCGAGATGCGATACGTTCCCGGCAGCATTCCGGTCGAGGTCGGCGAATCGGTTTTCACGACCGGGCAGGACGGAATTTACCCGGCGGGCTTGAAAATCGGCGAGGTGGTCAAAGTGGAATCCGGCTCGGCGACGACGACGCATTCGATTCTGGTCAGACCGGGCGGCTCGCTGAATTCGATGCAGGAAGTCGCGGTTTTGCTTTACGAAGTGCCGCAAGCGCCGAAATTTGAACAAACCCTGCAGAACGGGGAGAAAGACGAAAAAGGGAAAAGCAAGAAGAAGCAGTAAGTAGTAGTAGTAGGAACTGATGGAACAAGTAAAGCTGACAATTGCTCTGGTCATCGCAATTTTGCTTCAATGGTCGCTCCGCAACGTGGCGGAGCCGCTCGTCTTTATTGATTTTCCTCTCATTGTCGTCGTCTATGCCGCTCTCCAGAGAAATTCGATTCGGGCTTTGCTTTTCGGAAGCGTCGCGGGCATCGCGGTCGATGCCCTGAGCGGCGGTCTGCTCGGCTCGAACGGTTTCTCTAAAACATTGATAGCATATATAGTTTCGGAAATCGCGCGGCGCGTCTACATGGACAACCTTTTGCTGCGGATTCCCGTCATAGCAGGTGCTTGTCTGGTGAATGGTTTTACTTACTACGGGATGCACCGGCTGCTCGGGCAGGAACCTATTAATCCGGTAGTTAACACGATTGCTTACACGCTGATTGGCACGACTATCGCCGGGACGATTATTTTCCTGATTCTGGACGGTCTCTCGGCAGAGAAAGCTCGAACCGTCAGAAAACGCGAAATCTTTACGCCGCGCCGTCAAACGCGCCGCCGTAACCCGATTCGGCTGGGAAGAAGAACTTAATTTGGAAAACCGTCTTAGGTCTTTGGTCTTTGGTCTTCGCCAAGAATAATGTCCGATGTTGAGCAATAAAAAAATCCAAGACCAAAGACCTAAGACCTGAGACCAAATGCGCAGCATTTATGAAACTAGTTGACCATTCGCAAAACCTTCCAATCCGCGTCAGCACAATTCAGATAATCGCTTTTATCCTGTTTGCGCTGCTCGGCGCGCGGCTTTATTATTTGCAGGTTGTCAAGGGCGAGTATTACGCGGATAAGGCTGAAAATCAGCGGGTCCGGTATATTCCGATTCCGGCTCCGCGCGGCGCCATTCTCGACCGCAACGGTACGCTGCTGGTCGATTCGCGCCCGACCTACAACGTCGTTTTGTCGCACGAGCCGATAAAATCCATTAACGTACTGGAACGCCTGGACGATTATTCGCGCGGGCTGAGGGTCGACCGTCAATACCTGCTCGAACGGCTGAATATGATAAAGAAACAGCCGGAATTCGAGGCGATGGTCATCAAGGAAGCGGCGACGATGGAAGACATCGCGTGGGTCGACGCGCACAATCTGGAATTTCCCGAGCTGCGCGTCGAATTGCAGCCGCAGCGCCATTATCCGTATGCCGAAAAGCTCTCTCATATTCTCGGCTACGTCGGCGAAATCAGCCCGAAACAACTGGAAAAACCCGAATTCGCGCACTTTAAGCCGGGCGACATCATCGGCAAAGCCGGGCTGGAACAATATTACGACCAGCACCTGCGCGGCGTTCCCGGCTACCGGAAGGTTCTGGTCGATTCGCGCGGGCGCGTGCAGAGCGAGCTGGAAATCGTTCAGCCGCAAGCCGGGCAGGATTTGATTTCGAGCATAGATATTGATTTGCAGCTGGCGGCGGAAGAAAGCCTCGCCAACTCGATTACGAAACGCGGCACGGTTATCGCGATGGACCCGCGCAACGGCGAGATTCTGGCGATGGCGTCCCTGCCGAGCTACGACCCGAACGTTTTCGTCAAAGGCAGCACGACGCCCGAAGGACGCAGGCAAATCGCGCAGTATTACACCAACGAGGAACGCCCGCTTTTAAATCGCGCCATTCAGGGACGTTATCATCCCGGCTCGACCTGGAAAATTCCCGAATCGATCGCCGGCTTGCAGCAGGGCGCGATAACGGTGAAAAATTCGCACGTCGCCTGCGGCGGCGGCATCACCATCGGCAACAAGTTCACACGCTGTATGGGCAGCCACGGCAGCCCGCCGGTCGATTACGCGATTACGAAATCCTGCGACGGCTATTATTACCGGCTGGCTCTGAAAATGGGCGTGGACGGTCTTATCAAGATGGTCGAGGAATTTGAATACGACAAGCCGACCGGCATCGATTTGCCGAACGAAAAAGTCACGCGCACGCCGAAATACTGGAAGCCCTACGTCGAAAAACGCGAAGGAAAATGGAGCGACATCCGCACGGTTTTCGCTTCAATCGGACAAGACACGGTCGAAGCGACACCTATTTCAATGCTGCGTGCCATTGCCCCTGTCGGCGTCGAAGGCAGAATGTATGTGCCGCATCTTTTAAAGGAATTTAAGGAAATCGGCGCGGTCGGCGAAGAAGGCACGAACAGTTATTTTCCGGCGCGCCCGGCTTTCGGCTTCGCGCATCCGGAACCCAAAATCATCGAAATGACGCCCGAACAGAACGCGATTATTCTGAAAGGAATGTGGGGCGTCGTCAACGGCGGCGGAACGGCGTCGTCTCTGAAAACGGAAGGCTTCGAGATTGCCGGTAAAACCGGAACGGCGCAAAACTCGGCGCTCGGCTCGGGCGGTGCGAAAGACCACGCGTGGTTCGTCAGTTTCGCCCCGGCTAACAAACCGGAAATCGCCGTGCTCGCCTTAATCGAAAATTCCGGTTTCGGCGGAACGCACGCCGGACCGGCGGTCAAAAGCGTCTATAACGCGTTCCTGCAAAAGAATTACCCGCAAATACTCGGCGGCGGTGAACAATTAGTGGCAAAAAGATAGAACATTTATCATTGAACATTTATCATTTATCAGCTCGATTTTTGATAAGTGTTCAATGATAAATGATAAATGACAAAAATGGTTGCAATTATCGAAAAACGCAGTCTTAGAGATTTCGATTGGCTATTGGCGATTCTGGCGATAGCCATCGTCTGTTTCGGCATCTGGCAGATTCACAATGCCGTTCCGACTGAAAACTACTGGCAGAAACAAATTATCGGTCTGGGCATCGCAACCGTTGTTATGCTGGTTGTTTCCTTTACGGATTATCGCCGCCTGGTCGACCTCGCGCCGATATTCTACGTCGGCGGCTTGATTTTGCTGCTGCTGGTGCTGACGCCGCTCGGAGTCAAGGTCAACGGGCAGCAGGCGTGGCTGAAGCTGCCGATTATCGGGCAATTTCAGCCGTCGGAATTCGTCAAAATTCCGGTCGTGCTGATGCTGGCAAAATACTTCGGCGAAAAACGCCGGGTCGGCGGCGCTTTGAAATTCAAGGAGCTTCTTATCGGCATCGGAATTCTGGCTTTGCCGCTCGCGCTGATTTTGCTCGAACCTGACGCGGGACAGGCTCTGACTTATTTTCCGCTGCTGGCGGTCGTGCTGTTTTTGTCCTCAATCAAGATTCGCTACATCATTCTGACGATGATTGCGGGCACTTTGTTCGTGCCGCTCGCGTTCTACGTCGGCGTCCAGACGGGCAAAATAAAACAGTATCAGATAGAGCGCGTCAACGTGATTTTAGACCCGGAAAACGCCGACCCGCGCGGCTACGGTTATCACACGGTGCAGTCGATGATAACGGTCGGTCAGGGCGGCTTGACCGGAATCAAGGGCGATTCGGAAAAATCGCAGAGCGCGCTGAAATTTTTGCCCGAACCGCAAACTGATTTTATTTTTGCCGTAACGGCGGAAAACACGGGCTTTCTCGGCTGCATCTCATTGCTGCTGGCTTATGCTCTGCTGATTTCGCGGCTCATAGGGGGCGCGCGGCATTCGCCCGACCGCGCCGGGATGCTCGTGATTATGTCGATTGTCGGCGGCATCACGTTTCAGATTTTTATCAATATGGGAATGGCGCTCGGATTTTTGCCGGTTATCGGCGTTCCGCTGCCGTTGATGAGCGCCGGACTTTCGGCGGTGCTCTCGACGTTTACGGCAATCGGCTTCGTCTTGAGCGTCCGAATGCGCCGGTTCGTCAATTAATGATTTTTTACTACTGGAAAGCGAGGCAAAAGTAAAAATAAAAATTTGCTTTTTAGTTTTACTTTTGTCTTTGCTTTCTTTTAAACGTTTCCAAAACATTAAGGCTCAGTGACGAGAAAAACATCCCAAGCCCAGCGTCCCATCTGCGCGTCCTGCGCGTCTTTGACTTTGGCGCGATATTTAAACTGATTGCCGAACTCGTCTACTTTTCTGGATTCACGATAATCAAGTTCTATCTTTCTTAATCCCAGACTATTGAGCGCATGCAGTTCATTCGTTTCCGAGACGCCGTTATGATTTGAGTCCTGCCACAATCTTAACTGATTGAAAATCGCGTCCTGCTGTGATATGAATCCGTCGTTGTTGCCCCCGAAACCGGCAGTATCATATTCCTTCAGAGCATTAAACCCGTTGAGTTCCATTCCCGTCGGCGGAGGCGGCTGTGAACAGGCGCTGCCAAATAACTCTCGCCCGCCGTCAATGATGCCGTTTCGGTTGCGGTCGAGCGCGAGCCACGCATCGTCCGTACCGATAGTCGTCCAAGCCCGACGTTCTGCCGAGCCGTTGCCGTCCACGTCGAAATTGACGCCGTTTGCCGCATCGGTTAAAGCAAAGCCGTCGCCGGAAACGTCAATCAGAACGGGCGAGCACGGATTTTCGTTGGTGCAGCCGCCGAAACAGCCGCAGGAAGTTTCGTCATAACCGCCGAACATATCACAATTGTTAATAAACGCGGAACTGCGCGTACAATATTCGCCGTTATAGACGAAACCACTAGTGCAACCCGACGGATATTGCCCGAAGTCAGGAAAACCACCGCATCCGCCCGGTATCGGTGTCGATGCAGGTGTAGGCGTTGGTGTCGGAGTAGGCGTTGGAGTTTGTGTAGGTGTCGGACAGTAAACCTTTCTGATCGCTTCATCGTCACAGGCTGTTACGTCGGGGTATGCACCCATAATTGATGTCATTATCGGTCCTTTAAAAGTTACATCATTTATCCCGAACGAATGTCCTAGTTCATGCGCCGCAAGTCTCTTAAATTC
>JALZHR010000121.1 GCA_030860665.1 Acidobacteriota bacterium | reverse complement strand
CGGGTTGATGAAGGCGACGGCTTTGCCGCCGGTTTCGCCGAGCGCGTCCTGGAGCATCTCTTTCGGGTAGAAAACACCGGGATAAAGCGCCGTGCCCGCGCCGAGCAGAATCGCGAACGGGTCGCCGCGCTTGAATGCCATCGTAAAGCTCGCCGATAAAATCCCGAGACAAGCCAGCACCAGCGTCGTTAAAAGCAGAAACATCACCGCCAGCAGGAAATTGCCGCGATACTGCACGTTGAAAAAAATCCAGCCGAAAAACAGGTACAGGAACGAGTAAAAACTGGCTTCCACGTAAGCCCACGCCGAGCTTGAAACGATTACGGTCGGAACGTTAACGGGCGTCAGCAGAACGCTTTCGAGCGTGCCCTGCATCTGTTCCTGCCGGATGGCGTTGGCGAGGCTGGAAAAGCCGACCAGAAAATAATTGAGCATCGCCATTCCCGTCAGCCACGCCGCCAGCGGGTTCTGCCACTGCTGATACTGCGCCAGCGGAAAGCCCGCGAAAATCCGCGAGATAAAATAAAAAGTCGTCGTGATGCCCAGAATCCAGAGAATTTTAATCAGAAACTCGACGCGGTAGGACAGCGACAGGTGAAAATCGCGGATGATGAAGGCGCGGACGCGGCGAAAAATAAGCATCGATTAAACCTTTGAACCAACCCTAATTTAAAACGTATAAATATCGCAGGACAAATGTTCGATTGCAAACAGACGTCAATCAAAATAGAATTGCCGTATGAATTCTTTCCCGAAAAAGAAGAAAACTTCAATCCGAGCCGGAGCAATCTGGCTGCTGCTGTTGCTGCTGTCGGTCATCTTATCAATTTCCTGCGGCAGTCAAAGCGAACCGAACGCCGGAAACGGCAAAGCCAACTCAAACTCGCCGAACGCCGTCAACGAAAATTCCACCATCGCCAATGACGACGTCGCCGCGCTCGGCAATCAGGTGCTTCTGCCCGCAGTTCCCGAGGAAGTCCGCTTTGTCGAGAAAGACGGCAAAAATACCAGCGATAAAAAACTGACCGCCGTGATGAAATTTACGGCTGAAGACGCAAAAAATCTGGCGGCGCAGGCTGAAAAACATCGCCCGGCGGAAGCGGTCGAGCTCGGGACGGAAAACTGGTTTCCCGAAGAACTGGTCGCCCAATCGCAGCTTTCCGGCACGGAATCTCTGAACGGAAACGCCTACGCGCCGACCGATTTTATTCAGCTTCCCTATAAGGAGGGAAGGCTCGTCAAAATCGAAAACTCGAATTATTTCGTCCTCGAACTTTCAACCAATCAGGGAAATTAGGAAAATTAGGGAAGTAGGAAATTAAGGAAAGAGGGAAAGAGAAAAATTCTAATCCCCTGATTTCCTTAATTTCCGTGATTTCCCTGATTTCCCTGATTTCCCTAAATCTCCTCGTAGCGTTTCAGCTTGCGGTAGAGCGTCGATAAATCGATGCCGAGAATGTTTGCGGCTTCGGTTTTGTCCTCGTTGACGGAATTTAAAACTTCCAGAATATAGCGGCGCTCCATTTCTTCGAGCGTCGGGCGAAAGCCCGCGGCGTCGCGCATTTCAAAGGCGTTTTGCGAATGAGCGAGGATTTTCGGCGGCAGATTTTCGGCGGTGATTTCTTCGGAGCCCGACAGAATAAAAGCGCGCTCGACGGCGTTCTGCAATTCGCGGATGTTGCCCTGCCAGTTGTAACCGACCAGAGCGGTCATCGCCTCGCGGGTGACGGTTTTTTCCCGCGCGTTCTGCTCGCGGGCGATGCGGGCGACGAAATGCTTTGCCAAAAGCGGAATGTCCTCGCGCCGCTCGCGCAGCGGCGGCAGGTAAATTTCAATCACGTTTAAGCGATAAAAAAGGTCGTCGCGGAAATTTCCTCTGGAAACTTCTTCTTCCAGATTGCGATTGGTGGCGGCGATAATCCGCGCGTCGAATTTGACGGGCAGGCTCGCGCCGACCGGCGTCACCTCGTGTTCCTGCAAAGCGCGCAGTAGCTTGACTTGTAAGGAAACGGGAATCTCGCCGATTTCGTCCAGAAACAGCGTGCCGCCTTCAGCCGAGCGGAAAAGTCCTTTTTTGTCGGTTTTGGCGTCGGTAAACGCGCCCTTCGTGTGCCCGAAAAGCTCCGATTCGAGCAGGCTTTCCGGCAGCGCGCCGCAGTTTATGGCGATAAAAGGCTTGCTCGAGCGAGGCGAGTGTTGATGAATGGCGCGCGCGACCAGTTCCTTTCCCGTTCCCGATTCGCCCTGAATCAGAATGTTGACGTTCGTCGCCGAAACTTTTTCAATCAGGCGGAAAATTGATTGCAGGCTTTCCGACGTGCCGATGATTTCGGAAAAGCTGAACTGCTTGTCCAATTCGCGGCGCAGGACGCGATTCTCCCGAAAAAGCTCGCGCTGGCGGACGGCGTTTTTGACCGTTTGCAGCAAATCCTCGTTGACGAACGGCTTGGTGATGTAGTCGTAAGCGCCTTTGCGCAGTGCCGCGATTGCCGAATCGACCGACGAATAAGCCGTCATAATGATAACCAGCGCATCCTCGTCAATCGTCTTTATCTGGTCGAGCAATTCCAGCCCGTCCATCCCGCGCATTTTTATATCGGTTACGGTCAGCGCGATGTCTTCGGTCGTGAAAACTTCCAGTGCCGTCTCGGCTGAATCGGCGGAAAAAACCTTGTAGCCTTCCGTTTCGAGCAACTCGCGCAAAATCGCCCGCATCAATTCTTCGTCCTCGACAATGAGAATGTTCGGCTTGCTCATAAGTGAATCGTGAATCGAAAATCGTAAATCGTGAATCGTTTGAAATTTCAGCGTCCGCGTTTAACTCTCTGTTCTCTTTCTGGATTTACAATTTACGATTCACGACAAAATAGACTGCCGCAAAAAGCGTCAGGCTCAGAAAATCGTTGAAACTAAGGAAGGTATCAAGATTCTTGAAAATACCCGCGCCTTTTGCGGCTTTTTCGATTCTAGCACAAGACTTTTTTATTTGCCCGTTTCCGTGTTAGCATCAGATTAACTTCCCGATTAAAAAATGCGTTGCAAATCAGTTTTCAAAATTCCTCTAGCGATGCTTCTGGCGTGTGTCTTCTGCGCATCTTTTGCTCTCGGTCAGGAGCCGAATCCGGTTGACCGCAAAGTCGCCAATCCGATAACCGACACGCCGAACATCAACCCGGTTTCGCCCGAACAGACCGCCACGCCGACGCCGCCGGCGGCAAAGAAAAACGAGAATGGCGGCGCGCGGAACGGGAACGGCAATAGCGTCGGCGGCGGCGCTGAAGATGAAGTCGTCGTTTTATCCGACCGGATGAGCGTCGAGAGCGAATCGGGAAAACGCGTCCTTGTGCATCTGGGAAACGTCGATGTGCGCTACGGGATTTATCGTCTTCAGGCTGATAAAGTGACGCTTTTTGAAGCTGAAGCCCGGATGCTCGCCGAGGGCAACGTCGTTTTCGACAAGGGTGAGGACGAGCGCATCACCGGCACGCGAGCCGAATGGAATTACAAGACCCGGCTCGGCTATTTCGTCGATTCGACCGGCTTTACCAATCAAACCAGCGACGGCACGATTATTTATTTTACGGCTGACCGCGTCGAGCGTGTTTCCGACGACGAAATCATCGTCAGAAACGGCAAATTTACCGCCTGCGAGGACGCCGTTCCGCAATGGAGCTTTACGGCGAAAGAGGCGAGCATCAAAACCAACGACCGCGTCAAGCTGAAACAGCCGAGCTTTCGCGTCCGCGACGTTCCGGTTCTGCCGCTGCCGTTCGCCACGATTCCGATTGAAAAACGCGACCGTCAATCCGGCTTTCTGACGCCGACCTTCGGTTATTCGGCAAACAAAGGCTTCCGGCTGTCGGCGGCTTATTATCAAACTTTGGGACGCAGCGCCGACGTGACGTTTCGCGGCGATATTTACAGCGCGCGCGGCATCGGTTTCGGCTTGGACGCGAGGACGCGCGCCAATTCGCGCTCGTATTTCAATTTCGGCTTTTTCGCCGTCAAAGACCGCATTTTCGGCTCGGACACGGACGAGGACGGCGCGCGGAAACCCGACCAGGGAGGCTCGCTTTTCTACGCCGAAGGCGTTCATTATTTCCCGCGCGGCTGGACGGCGGCGGCTGATGTGCGCCTGACCTCGAATCTGGCTTTCCGGCAGGTTTTTTCCGATTCGATTCAGCAGGTGATTTCGCCGATTGAAGTCTCGAAAGTGTCGGTCAACAAAAGCTGGGGCAGTTATTCTCTGAACATCCTGGCGCGGTCGGAGGAAATCTCGATTCCGAACGTTTTCGTCAGAACGCGCAATTTGCCGAGCGTCACGTTTGAAAAACGCCCGTCGCCGCTCAAATTTCTCAGCGACAACGTTTATTTTTCGTTCAAGACGACAGCCGAAGGCGTTTCGCGCCGCGAATCGGTCAACAATATCGACGCTTATCGCCTGCGAACCGGCGGTGACCCTATCAGCACGCCGCTGCTCGGTCAGCGTTTTGACGTTCATCCCCAGATTTCCGTCCCGTTCAGCACGAAATATTTTAATTTCACGGCGACCGCCGGAATGCGCGTCACGTATTATTCCGATTCGCTCGACAATCTGCGCCGCGTGGTCAGCAAAGACGAAGTCCGCAAATACGGCGAGTTCGAGTTTGACGTGCGCCCGGTCGCGCTCGCCAAAAATTATTACGATTCCGACGATAACACTTTCGCTTTTCGCCACACCATCGAGCCGTATCTGACCTATCGCCTAATCAGCGGCGTGGACAATTTCAACCGCATCATCCGTTTCGATTACACCGACACGATGACCGACACCAACGAAATCGAATACGGCGTCGTCAACCGCATCTTCACGCGCCGCTATACCGAAGCCGTAACCGAAGAAGCGCAAAAGCTCCTGCGCGAAAAAGCGAACGGCGACGGCAATGGAAAGGGAAATGAAAACGGCGAAAACAATGGAAAGGACGAGAAAAATCCGCTTTCGGTGCAGCCGTATGAAGTTTTCACGCTGACCGTGCGGCAGAAATATTTCTTTGACGAAACTTTCGGCGAGGCTCTCGTTCCGGGCAGGCGCAACCAAATCGCGCCGATAACCCAACTGACGTTCTACACCTTCGGCGGCACGCCGCGCCGCTTCTCGCCGCTCAGCATCGACGGCACGTATCGCCCGCAAAAAACCGTTTTCGTCAACACCAGAATGGACGTCGGCGTCCGGAACGACGGCTTGCGCGCCATCAGCGCGACCGTCGGCTACGACACGCCGCTGCTGAAAGTCTTCCAGACCTTCTACTACACGCGCGCCGTGACGATGATTCCTTCGCTGCAACAGGTCTACCGCACGGACAAGGAACCCGGAACGCTGCGCGGCTCGCAATGGAACCCTTCAATCTTCATCGGCGACCGCGACAAAGGCTTATTCGGCGGAACATCGCTTTTCTTCGACTTCCAAAACTCCCGCGAGCGCCGCACAACGCCGCTCATCAGCTCGCTCTACACGCTCGGCTACGCCGGCGACTGCTGCTCGGTCGCCGTCCAGGCATTCACCTACAACGTCGGCGTCCGCCGCGAAAACCGCTACGTTTTCAGCTTCCGCCTGAAAGGCATCGGCACGTTCGGCACGGAGCAATTCGGACAGGGGCTGCGATAGGAATAAAAGCGCTATCACTTTTACATAGCCAAAAGGACTTGAAGGAAAAATAAAAAAATGAGTTCAGAATTCAAACTTCAGTTTGCCGGTGGTTTTAACCCGGGCAGAGCAGTTTATGAACTCTGAACTTCATTTTTGAGGTGGTTTGTGTATAGCCGCCAATCTGTTTTTGTTTTTCTAACTTAAAAGTTCTTTTTGCCGAAAACCATTACCGGTTTGGTAAAGTTCTGAACAAAAATTCTATTTTTACAGATAAACGTCCAACCCAAATCCTGTTTCTCTTTTTTGACTTTTTCCGGGTCGTCGTTGTCTTTAAGCTCGACAAAGTGCAGGTTTTTAAGTCTGTCGGTTAATTTTTCGTTAAAGCCGGCTTTGTTTACCTGAAAAACCTGCCCGTCCTTGGTAATTGTATCGAAATGTATGTCTACTAACTGAAAGCCGCCGTTCTGTTCGACTTCACAGGCGCTTTCGGTCTGACTTAACGTCATCGCACCGTCTAAATTCGGTTCATGGTCGAATGCCATTGTTTTTTCTCCTTATCTAACTGAATCAAGAATAACTTTTGTTCTTTCCACGATGTTTGGATTGTCAGGGACAGCGTCGACAACTCCCCGCAGAAATTGAAGAATAGTGAGTCCGTAATCATCAATTGTTCCCTGATTGCTGCGTATACGAGCCAGCCTTGCCTCAATTTTCGAAGCGAGATTGGGAAATCTCTCCGGCAATTCTTCCAGCAGCGGCGATAGTTGTGGATCGTCTTCGATTGACTGGAAAATCGCTCTCAGGTCATCGAGGGCTTTCTTCTGAACCGCCTGCGCGTTTCTCTTATCAGTTTCAGCATTTGTTCTGTTTGTTCTGGCTTGAGCCAGCGCTTCGGCATTTGCCTGCGGCTGTTGGTTGATTATTGCATCTGCCTCGCCTATCCGGCGCTCGGCATCGGTTATCTGGGCGGCAGCGGTTGCGTGCCGGTCGACAATAGCTTGAACGAAATCTGAATTTTGTCTGGAAACTCTAATCTGGGCTTCCGTCGGAGCGAGAATAATGCCGGCTTTTCTTTTTGCCTGAGCCAGTTGACGCTCCGCATTCTGTGCAGACGCTCCTGTATCTGTCGCCAGAGAGGATAACGCGCTGTCCATCGTGCCCGCTTCATAATAAGCTACTATGTCCAGATATGCCCGCTCAAAAGGATATTGAGCGTCGTTGAATCTGCCCGTATTGTCCAGAATCCGAGTTAACACTCTGGCTCGATTCTCAATCATTTTATTGAAAAGAACCTGCTGTTCGAGCAGATGAAGATTTTTATTGATTCGAGAACGCGAACCCTGCACAAACCCTAAGGCGTCGGCAATAATTGATTTGGGTCTCTCGCCGTTAGTTATGCTAATGGCAGTCGCGGCGCCTACCTCTAAAATATCCAATACAGTCTGAAACAGGTTATTCTTATAGCGCCGGTTTTTTTGATAAAAACCGAAATTTAGGTCTATCTGAGAAACAGCCATAAAAATTAATCTGTTTCTCCTTTCAGGGGTTCTTTCCCTCTTATACTCACTCGCTGCTTGCTGATAGTCTGCAGAATTTGTAGGCGATAAAACTGAGCTATCCTTTAGGGCAATAGGCACTCTCTGCGCCTGAACTGGTATATATAAACTACAGCCAACAACTAAACAGCAAAAAAGGAATTTAGCTGTCTTTGTCAATAACTTCATGCGAAACTTCTCCTAAATATAAATATTTGTTTGAAAGCAAAAACTGATGATACGGACACAAAACTGACACAGTTTTGCGCTGCTAAAGTTAGAATCCTAAGTTTACAAATTGTGAAAAGCTATTTCGTAAACTATTTTGTTTGTATAAAAACCGTCTTGAATCGATAAAAAAACTTTTGGGGCTATCGGGATATGACTAAGTGTGCCGAAACCTTACACTTTTTTTTAGCTTTTTGCAAGAAAACTTGCCGGACATCGCAAAATATTTTTAAAAGGACTTAGGGCGTAGAAGAAGGGCGAGTAGAGTTGCTTTACTCATTAGCTCGCCCTGAGATTTAAATCGGAAATTCGGGGTTAGATTGACGCAGCGATGGCTGCGTCGAAAATTTCGAGAGCGACATCGACGTTTTCTTTCGTCAGAATCAGCGGCGGCGACCAGCGGATGGTGCTGGTGCCGCAGCCGAGGATGATTAAGCCGCGGTTGAAGCATTCCATTTCGATTTTATCGCGCAGCTCGGGCGCGGGTTTTAAGGTTTCGCGGTCGGTGACGAATTCGACGCCAATCATCAAGCCCAATCCGCGAACGTCCCCGATGACATCGTATTTCTGTTGCAGTTTCTGCAAGCCCTGCTGCAAATATTCGCCGACGGCGGCGGCGTTTTCGGTTAAGCCGTTTTCCAGCAGCTCAATCGTTTTTAGAGCGGAGGCGATGCAGACCGGGTTGCCGCCGAAGGTCGAGGCGTGCGCGCCTTTGCCCCAGTTCATAATGCTTTCTTTCGCGACGCAGACGCCGATGGGCAAGCCCGAGCCGATGCCTTTGGCGAGGCACATCACGTCCGGCTTGACGCCGGAATGCTCGATGGCGAACATTTTTCCGGTTCTGCCCATTCCCGACTGTACCTCGTCGACAATCATCACGATGCCGTGCTCGTCGCAGATGCGGCGGATTGCGCGCAGAAATTCAAAGGGCGCGGGAATATAGCCGCCTTCGCCCTGCACGGCTTCGACGACGATTGCCGCCACTTCGTCGGGCGGCGTGGTGGTTTTGAAAAGACGTTCTTCAATCCAGTCGATGCAGTCGCGCGTGATGGTTTCCTCGTCGGACGGCAGATTGTTCGCGAAATGGCGGAATTTATTGGGATAGGGAACGTGAACCACGTCGAGCGCCTGGCGCATAAAGCCGCGCCGCTGCGCCGCTTTTGAAGACGTCAGGCTCAGAGCGCCGAGCGTTCTGCCGTGAAACGAGCTGAAAAACGAGATGAATTTCTGCCGTCGCGTGTGGTGCATCGCCACTTTCAGGGCGGTTTCGACGGCTTCCGCGCCGCTGTTGGCGAAATGCGTTTTCGTTTCGCCTTCAATCGGGCAGATTTCGTTCAGTTTCTCCGCCAGCGCGGGCATATGACGATAGTAGAAATCCGTGCCGCACATATGAATCAGCGTCGAAGCCTGCTCGGTGATTGCCCTGACGATTTCGGGATGGCAATGCCCGGTCGAGCAGACGGCGACGCCCGCGTTGCAGTCCAGAAAAACGTTTCCGTCCACGTCTTCAATCCAGACGCCGTAACCTTTCTCGGCGACGAGTTTATAATCCGGGCGCGGGTAGGAAGGCGTGACGTAGCGGCTGTCGGCTTCGACGATTTCTCTGCCTTTCGGTCCGGGCAGCTCGGTTTTAATAATCGGTTTCTGTAATTCGGTGGCTGTTGGTGTCATAAATTTCTCCTCAAAATTCTATTGAAATGGTTTAGCGGATGAAAGATTTCGTCCGGCGGAGTGGCAGCAAAGCCGGCTTCTCGGAGCCGACACTGAACGTCGAAAAATTCAGAGAAACATCTAGTCGCCCGCGAACAGATTCGGGCGCGTTATGACCGGTCTCAACTTGGCGATGCAGCGCGGAGTCATAAGGGATAGAATTTCGCCTCTAATATAGCAGAACTCGCCGGAACTTCCAAATTTTTGATTATCGGGAAGGCGAGGCGTAAACTGAAAATATGCAAACTCAGGAAAAATACACTAATCATTTAATCAATGAGACGAGTCCGTATCTGCTTCAGCACGCTCATAATCCCGTCGATTGGTATCCGTGGGGCGAAGAGGCGTTTGAAAAGGCGCGTGCCGAAGACAAGCCGCTTCTGGTCAGCATCGGCTATTCGGCTTGCCACTGGTGTCACGTGATGGAGCACGAATCTTTTGAAGACGAGCAGACCGCCGCCGTTATGAACGAGCATTTCGTTAATATCAAGGTCGATATGGAGGAGCGCCCGGACGTCGACCAGATTTATATGAGTTTTGTCCAGATGACGACCGGGTCGGGAGGCTGGCCTATGAATGTTTTTATTACGCCCGACAAGATTCCGTTTTTCGGCGGCACGTATTTTCCGCCGGTCAGTCGTTACAATATGCCGAGCTGGCGGCAGATTCTGGTCAGCGTGGCGCAGGCGTATCGTGAAAAACGCGAGGAATTGATGCAATCGGCAAACGAGGTCTTAGGCGAGATGCGGCGCGTCGGGCTGGCTGAATACGGCGCGGGCAGTTTGAGCTTAGACCAGTTAGACGCGGCTTTTCTGAGTTTCACGCGCACGTTTGATAAAACCAACGGCGGTTTCGGCGGCGCGCCGAAGTTTCCGCCGTCGATGTCTCTGGAATTTTTATTAAGGTATTTTTATCGCACCGGCGACGAGCAGGCGCTGGAAATGGTGACGCACACCTGCACGAAAATGGCGCGGGGCGGAATGTATGACCAGCTCGGCGGCGGTTTTCATCGCTATTCGGTCGACGCCGTCTGGCTCGTGCCGCATTTCGAGAAGATGCTGTATGACAACGCGCAGCTGGCGCGCGTTTATCTGCACGTGTATCAAGCCACGAAAGACGAATTTTACCGGCGTATCGCCGTCGAGACGCTCGAATATGTCAGGCGCGAGATGTTCGACGCGTCGACCGGCGGTTTTTATTCGACGCAGGACGCCGACAGCGAAGGCACGGAAGGAAAATTCTTTGTCTGGACGCCGCAGGAAATCGAGGAAATCCTCGGCGACGAGCGGGACGCGCAGATTTTCAATTTTTATTACGACGTTTCCGAAGAAGGGAATTTTGAAGAAAAGAACATTCTGAACGTCAATTACACGATTGAATCGACCGCCAGAGCTTTGAAAATCTCCGAAGAAGAACTCAGAGAAACGCTGGAGCGAGGGCGAAAAAGGCTTTTTGAAGAGCGCGAAAAGCGCGTCAAGCCCTTCCGCGACGAGAAAGTTCTGACGGCGTGGAACGGCTTGATGATGGCGGCTTTCGCCGAGGCGAGCGCGATTCTCGAAAACGCCGATTATCTGGAAGTCGCCCGCCGCAACGCCGATTTTATTTTGCTGAATCTGCAAAAAGACGGCTATCTGCTCAGAACTTACAAGGACGGCAGGGCGAAATTAAACGCGTATCTCGAAGATTACGCCAATTACGCGGACGCCTTGATTGAGCTTTATCAGGTTTCGGGCGAGACCGGGTATTTAGCCGAAGCGCGGCGGCTGGCGGATTTGATGATTGCCGAATTCTGGGACGAGGACGGCGGCGGATTTTTCTTTACGGCGAACAATCACGAAGAATTAATCGTGCGCAGCAAGGATTATTACGACAACGCCACGCCTTCGGGAAATTCGGTCGCCGCCGACGTTCTGCTTAAGCTGGCGAAGCTGGTCGGCGACGAAAAATACGAGCGTTTCGGCGTCACGGTTCTGCGCCTGGTCGCGCCGCAGATTCGGCGTTACGCCAACGGCTTCGGGCGCGCTTTGGCGGCGCTGGAATTTTATCTGAATCCGGCGAAGGAAATCGTGGTAATCGGCGCTGCAAAGGGAAATGAACTCGAAAGGGAAATCTGGCGCGAGTATGTCCCGAACAAAGTGGTTGTTTTAAGCGAAAACGGCGACGACGGCGCAGATGCCGAACTGATTCCGCTTTTGCAGGACAGAAAAATGATTGACGGAAAGCCGACGGCGTATGTCTGCCGGAATTTTACCTGTCAAAGACCCGCCACGACCGCCGAAGAGCTGCGCCGGCAGCTGATTGAGACATAGAAAAGCCGCAAAACGCCGCGCCGATAGCAAAAACGACTCCGGCGCGAAAATAAAATCACCGGAAAATGAAAAAGGCACGCTGCCGAAACAACGTGCCTTTAAAAAACGCTAACGCATTTATCTGTTAGTGTTCGTGTTTGTTCTGTTTCCGGTGTTGCCGGTGCCGGTGTTACCGGTGTTTCCCGTACCACGATTTCCCGTGTTACCAGTGCCCGTATTGCCGGTGTTGCCGGTGCCGGTGCCCGTATTGCCGGTGTTGCCGGTGCCGACGTTGCCGGTGTTCATATTCGTGTTCGTTCCGGTTCCGGTTCCGGTTCCGGTTCCGGTTCCGGTGTTCATATTCGTGTTCATATTCGTGTTCGCTCTGTTGGTGTTGTTGGCGTTATTCGTTCCGCCGCCGTCACCACCGCAAGCCACGCCCAAAGCGGCGACCGCCAAAAGTGCTGAAAGAGCTAAAGTCTTTTTCATTAAATTAAATTCTCCTGTCTTCTCAAAATATATTTTGCGTTTACAGCTTCTTCTTTACGGAAGCCGTTTCCTGACACTTTATCTAGGAACATTGGACAATATAATTACCTAGCCTTTTATAGTCAACCTAATACAAGTGAAAAGAATCCTTTTTGCGAATTTTTTTTGCATATTCCGGCAAAAATATAAATTAAACGGAAAAAAAAGCAAATTCGCCTCGTTATTGAAAAACAAGTATTGACTTATTTTAACGCAAAAAGTTATCTTCAAAAGAGGGATATTTTCCCCGCATATCGCTCCAAAATCCTCCGCCCGTTTTTCCCTTTATGAAAATCTCCGAATTTCCCAAGTTTACAGAAAAATATCGTTCCGGCTACGGCTTTCTGATTCTGCCTCTGGTCTCGGTGCTGGCGCTGTTTCTGACTTTTCTGGTTTCAAATCTGAATTTACCGTTCGAGCTGAAAACCGCGATTTTCCTGGCGATTACCTTTTCATATTTGACTTTCTGCCTGCTCTGCTACATTCGCGAAGCCCGAATCAATCAAAACGCTGCGGGCGCTTTTACCGAGGAAACGGAAGAAAAACTGCTGGCGCTGGAAGAAGCCAGTATGTTTTTCGGCGCGTCGCTGAAACCGAACGAGATGTTTCGGCTCGCCGCCAGCCGCATCAACGAGCTGATACCTTTTGCCGCCTGCGTTCTGTTTCTGCCGGACGAGGGAAATTCCAACCTGTGCGCGGCGCAGGCGGTCGGCGAAAACGCCGAAAAATTCGACGGGCTGCGGATAGCCTCAAACGAGAGCCTCGCCTGGAAAACCTTTTTGAGCGGCGAAATTCAAACGGCGGGCAATCTTTTGTTTGAAAGGGATTTTGTTTCCGCCGACGTTCTCGGGGCTTTGAAAAGCGCCGTCAGCGTGCCGCTCAAAACCGAAAGC
>JALZHR010000125.1 GCA_030860665.1 Acidobacteriota bacterium | reverse complement strand
TTTCTATATAAACAGCATCGTTTATGCGCCGCCGACAGTCAAGAATTTTTCGGATTAATTTACTGCCCGATATTTCCGGGACGCCTACTCGATGGTAAAAACGGTTTGCTGGACGGCTTTTGTTTTTGCCGTCAGGTCGTTGACCGTGATGCGCAGAAGATACGTGCCCGGCGACATCAAATCCTGACGAATCGCGCCCGTCAACGGAATCCGCGCCAAATCATCGACAGTTTTCAAAACCAGCGGGCGGGCGGGCGTGCTGATGACGGCGCGCCCGTCGGCGTCGAAAACTTCTATCTGCGTCGTCAGATTCGTCTCGCTGCCCGTTGCGCCGCGCGCCGCGTTGTAGATAAACGACATAAAATTCAGATTGAACGGGCGCGCAAAGCGATGGTCGACGCTGAACTGAACCTGCTGCTGCGCCGCATCGCCGCCGCTGCCGCTGCCCTTTACCGTTTTCGCTCCGAGCAGAATGCTGCCGAGCGTCAATTGTCGTTTGGAAAGGTCGGGAATCTCAATCCACCTGGTCGCGATGCCGACCTGCCCGGTTTTAGCTTCGCGCGCGGCGACTTTGACCAGATAAATTCCGGCGGCGAGCGGCGTCCGGTGATTGTAGATGACGCTCTGCCCGTTCGCCCCGGCGGAGACGGCTTGCGGCGTAATGTTCAAGCCCGTTTTAAAATCGGCGACCTGCTTTCCCTGCTCGTTGTAGATAAGCCCGACGACGTCGACAGCCGCCGCCTGTTTGCCGCCTTCGCCGTAGCTGAGCGAATCGGTGCCGATTTGCACCGAACTGGTCAGGACGCCGCCGACGTTCGGCACGTCCAGATAATTCAGAGATAAACCGGTCGGCAGAAACTTTTTCGGAGCGGAATCGTCGGAAAGGTTAAACGCGGCGTTTTCCGTCGTGTTTTTGGCGGCGTTTTTACTGCTGCTGTTATTATTATTATTATTTTCCGCAATCTTCTCGTTCGTTTTTTCCCAATTCGTCAGATAACCGCGCTGGAGGCGGACGGTCAAATCGGGACGCCCGGCGACGCTGACCTCGATTCGCTTGAATTTATTATTCGTCCGGTCTTCGCCGCCGCTTTCCGGCGACCAGGCAAGCACGTAATAGCTGGCGTTTTCTTCCAGCATCCGGTCGACCCATTTCTCGAAATAATTCTGATTTTTCAAAAAACGCCCGCCCGTCTGGTTGGCAAGGACGAAAAGTCCTTCCTGCGCGGCTGTGCTCTCAGCCAGCCCCGATTTCGACGCGCCGCTGGTATCTATCGGACGCTCGCCCGTCGCATCCGGCGACATCGAAAATAAACCGCGCGCGTCGATTGTGTAAATGACGCTGCCCGAGCGTGTCGCCAGATTGACCGCGCGCTGCAAACGGTTGTTGGCTATAAAATTTCCGCCTTCCGCCTGTAGATAAAAGCCGTCCGACAGATAGTAAATGATTTTTCGCCCGGGCGTTTGATTGAGCGTCAGTAAAAGATTTTCGAGCGAGCCGATTGCCGATTCCGAGACGGCGTTCATCGCTCTGGTGATGTTGGCGGCGCGCTGTTTGACCGTTTCGTATACTGCGTTGCGATTGACCGAAGTGCTGTTGCCGCCGCCGGTCGAAGTTTTCATTCCTTCCAGAATTTTCACTATGTATATTTCGGCGGCGGAGCGGTCGCCGTTGACGATGCGGACGGCGGTGTAGGGCGGCATCGGCGGCGAATCGGTGTCCTTAAACGTGTCCGTGATGACTTTCAGCCGCGCCAGCGCCGCGCGCAGAACGGCTTTGTTGTCGGTAAACTGCTGGAGAAAACCGATTTGTCCGCTCGAAGAGATTATCGCCACGCTGTCGGTCGGCAGCATATCGTTTTCGATAAAATGACTGATGGTCGAGCGGGTTCGCCCGAGGCTGTCGAGCGACAAATGCAAATCGTCGACGAAAAAAACGATTTTTCGCCCGCGCAGCGAAAGATTCGTCGAAGCGGGCGCGGTCGTGCCGGTCGATTTATTTTCAGTTCGCTCGATTGTTTTAACCGGCGCGACGGCTTCAAAAAACTCGATCTTCGCCGGTTTGCCGTCCACCGTCAGTTGGAATTGTTCGGGCTTTAAGCCTTCGACAAAACGATTGTTTTTGTCGAAAACGGTGACGCTCGTCTGAATCAAATCCGTGTTGATGCTGATAACTTCGTTTTTATCGGGCGCGGGCGTCGGCGTTTGCCCGTTAGCTCCGGCGACGACAAAGACAAAAAAAGCGAGAAACGCCGATGCCAGCCTTCTCGCTTTAAAACTGCCTGAAATGTGCATTTTTACTACCTCGCAGAACTTTGATGCGTGAATCTTATCTCTATTTGCGATTCGACGCAATAAAATTCCGGGCAGCTTCGTTTTTTATTCCGCGCCGAGCACCTGCGCGACGGTTTCTTTTTTCAAGCCTTTTCCGCCCTTTCGATTGTCGTAGTCGTTCATCGAAATCTGCGGGTCGCGCCACGCGTCGAGATGCCCGACCTGGTGAACGCATTGAATCGTGCAGGTCGGCGCGCACCATTTTTCCGTGATATATTCGCGGTTTATATCCTCTTGCGTGTAATCGAACAGCGGAATGCCGGGCGTGCCGCGCTGCTGCGAGCACCAGTGAACCATTCCCGCCTCATCGATGTAGAGATAACGCGCGCCGGCGCGGCAGCGCCATTGATATTCTTCGCCCTCGGCGAGATTGTCCTGAAACCAGTTCCAGCGCGCGTAGGAGCGTGTGCCGAGCGCTTTTACTTTTTTATAAACGTCCTTTTCGTGCTCGCTCAAGCCTTTCAGCAAGCCCATCTCGTCGTGCAGAACGCCGACCGTGGACGAAAAACCGAGCTCGACGGCGCGGCGCGCAATCGTCAGAGCGTCGTCCGGGTTTTTTACGCCGCTTCCCAGAACGGAATTGATATTAACTTTAAATTTCGCGTATTGGGCGAGGTTTTTCAGCTTCCCGTCCAGCACTTTGAGGCTCTTTTTGGAAACCTCGTCCGGGTTGACGTTGTCAATCGAAATCTGCAGATAATCCAGCCCGGCTTCGTTTAATTTTTTGATTTTTTCCGGCTGAAAATAATAGCCGTTGGAAATCAGCCCGGCAATCATCCCGTGATGACGGATGCGGGCGATAATGTCGTAAATTTCCGGGTGCATCATCGGCTCGCCGCCGGAAATCGTCACGACGGACGTTCCGAACTCGGCGAGCTTGTCGATGCGTTTGAGCATCACGGCAATCGGCACGGGTTCTGAAGTTTTGTCGTATTCGTTGCAATAGGCGCACGACAGATTGCATCGCCGCATCGGGACGATGTGAACCAGAACCGGATGTTTGGTCGAAGCAAAGGCGCGAATCGTATGACGGACGCCGCGCGTAAATCGACTGAAACTGCTAGCCTTCGGCATTCTACTCGATTGTCTCCTGATAAACTGCTGTCGTTATTGATGCTGCTATCGTTTGAAGCGTCAAACTGTAAATTATAGTCCGATTACGGATTAACGGCAAATCCCGTTTGCGGGAAAGGCTCTGCGCTTTTTCAGACAGAGCCTTTCCCGGTAAATAAAATTCGGCGTTCGGTTCGCCCGGCGCTATCCTTTGATAACGTTCGTGCCTTTCGGCAGGTCTATTTTAAAAATCTTGCCGCTAATGGTTTCGTTCTTTCTCATATTCTGGAGCAAAATCGTGTCGGTGTCGTTATTGAGCGCGACCACTTTGCCCTGAATCGGCATTCCGTTTCCGTCAACCCACAATTCGGCAAACTTGAAGCTGGACGCTTTTTTCGGCGTCAGCTTCAAACGCCAGGTCGGAATATTGCCGCTGACGGTTTCCTTGCCGAGATACTCGACATTGTAATTGGCTTTCAGCTCTTCCTTCGACATACTCATCACGCGCAGTATGTTTCCGCCTTTCTCGTTAGCGGTTCTTGAGCTTGAGTTACCCGTATAAGCCTGTTTTTGACCGGGAATATAAGCGACGTATTGCCCGTTGACGACCGAAAGTTTTTCTTCTTTGGGCTTTCTCCAGTCGAGCCGAACCGAAAATTTCGTTCCCTTGCCCGGCAGCAGAACGATTGTTCCTTCCTGGCGGTCGGTTTCGTTAAGCTGCACGTTTGTTCTTTCGCGCACGATTCCGGCTTGCAGCGACGAGAGAACTTTATAATGCTCGTCCATTCGTTTCAGAATTTCGTTCAGCGCGCCCTGCGCTTTCGTTTCGGTCGCGGCAAAGACGTTGAAAACCAGCGCCAAAGCAAGCGCCGCAAAACCGAACCTGAAATACTTTTTCATATTATAATTACTCCTCGATAACTTTCGTTTTGTTTTGCTTTTCTTTTATGGAAAGTCGTTTCCAAATTGCAGATTCCAAATTCCGACAGATTACAATTAACACATTCTCGCGAAATCCGGAAACTATGATTTGAGATTATTCAGCGAATGTCAATCTCGTAGAAAACCTCGCCGCGCTCGTTGCGGCGCTCGTGCCATTCGACGATTTCGGCTTTTTCGTTTCCGCTCAGTTCCCTGACCTTTTTCTCCAATGCGCCCGCTTCCGGCGAAAAATCTTCTTTTTTGACGATGAGACGCGCCGTTTGGGTTGCCGACAGTCTTTCCCGCTTATCAAACCAGGTCTTCGGCGTCAGGAAAATAAACGCGATGATTAAAAGACAAAAAACGTCGTATTGCCACGTGCCGCGCCGGTAATTCCAGAGAACTACGTTTTTGATTGATTCAAACATATTGCAAAACGATGAACGCGAAACGCCGCAGCGATGAACGAGGGAAAGTTTTGAGTTTTGAATTTTGAGTTTTGAATTTTAAATTAAGATTTCCGAATAATTACGACTCCGCGACTCAAAACTCAAAATTGTTATAAATTCCGCGTTCCGCATTTCGCATTCCGCGTTTCTCTCTAGTCTTATTTCTCGCTGCCGACAATCCTTCCGTCCAGCATCCGAATGACGCGATGGCAATTCGTCGCCGCTTCCGGATTGTGCGTAATCATAATAATCGTCTGGTTGAAACGCTCGTTCAGCTCGCGGAACATATCCAGTACGATGTGCGAATTTTCCGTATCGAGATTTCCGGTCGGCTCGTCCGCCAGGATAATCGCCGGGCTGTTGACGATGGCGCGCGCCAGCGCCACACGCTGCTGCTCGCCGCCGGAAAGCTCCAGCGGTTTGTGGTGCATTTTGTTTTCCAGCTTCAAAAGCCGCAAAACTTCGCGCCGCCGCTCGGCGCTGCCGCCGCCGCCGTTGCCGGAATGAATTCTTTCCGCCAGCCGCAGATTTCCTTCCGCCGTCAGGGTCGGGAAAAGATTAAATCGCTGAAACACGAACCCGATTTTGCGGCGGCGAATGTCGGTTCGCTGCGCGTCCGAAACGGCGGCTAAATCTTCGCCGTCAATCAATATTTTTCCGCTGGTCGGGCTTAAAAGCCCGCCGAGCAGGTGCAGAAGCGTCGATTTTCCGCAGCCCGAAGGTCCCATAATCGCCACGAATTCGCCTTCGTTGACCGCCAGCGAAACGCCGCGCAGGGCTGGAACTTCGAGCTTTCCGATTTTGTAGTTTTTGACTAAATCTTCCGTCTGTAAAATTGTCTTCATCAAAGCAAATTCTTATAAAATCACAGATTAACACAGAGTTTTACAAGTAAAAAGCGATAAGTGACAGGTGATAAGGGAAGAATCTTTTAATTCCCTATCACCTGTCACTTATCACTTATCACTACTCTTTGCCGCTATTGCGCGCGCGGCGGATTCGGCGCGGTTTCCGCCTGCGTCTGCTGCGTTTTCACCTCTTGCAGCTTTTTATCCAAATCGACTTCCGGCAGATTCCAGCTGTTTTTCAGCTCGAACGCCGCCAGCGGGTAGGTCTTGCCGATGGAAACGCCGGTCGGGTCCTGATAGGTCAGGCTCATCTTATATTTTTCTTTCGGGCGCGTGACTTCGATGCGAAGCGGCAGTTTTTTGTAATCGGGATTTTCCGTCAAATCGCCTTCCCTGCCGTATACGATGTCCGATTCGACTGCGCCGCTCGCGTCGAAAATCTGCTGGCGCGCAAGGCGAATGCCGCCGACGCGGTCAAACCAGAAGCGGCGCGAGATTTTCATCGTGCCGTCCTCTGTGCGGCGAATTTCGTCCAGCAGATAATAGGGACGCAGAACCCATCGCAGCGGCGATTTCTTTTGCGCGTTGAGGTCGAATTCTTCCTGAAACATCTCGCTCTGCACGTAAATGTTGTTGGCGGTATCGACCGGTCGCAGCAGCATCGCTTCGGTAAAATGCTGCGGGCGCAGATTGGAGAAAGCGTTGACGTTTTGCTTGAGGGTTTTCGCGTCGCCGTTTTCGATTTTATCGACTTCCTTTTGCAGAATCGCATAATCGGCGGTATTCGTGCCGCAGACGAATTTTTTATATTTGCCGCCCGCGCCGTCTTCCAAAATCGCAACGCAGAATTTATTGCCGTTGGAAGTCATCTGCGCGACGTCCGTCTTGATAATCGGAATCTGCACTTTGAGCAGAATATTCGCCGGGCGCTGGACGACGACTTCGCCGTCGGCGGTTTTGTATTTTTCGGCGATGCCGCTTTCGGCAAACGAATTGTCTTCAAACTTCAAATCCATTTTCGCGCGCATCGAATTGACGCGCGCAAAGCGGTTGACCTCGCCGAGCAGAAGCTCCTGCGCCGCGTTTTCGCCTTTTAATAATTTCGCCCTGTCGATTTTTTCCTTCGGCGAAATACAGCTCGCGCCTGAAAATACAACCGATAAAAGCAATAAAGTTAAAAATAATTGCAACCGAATGCTTTTTTTCTCCGACATCAGTGGTTTGTGATGTTTGAAACAAAAGGCTTGTTGTCTTAAAAATTCTCTTACTTCCAAGTTCATAAAGCTGAATAAGACCCTAAGTATTAAATCGAAAATAATAGCACGGCAGAACGGTTTGTCCTAACAAACAAAGACGCGAAGCCGAGAAGCGTTTTGCTTTCCAACCCCGCGTTCGTCCTTTTTTCGGTTTAATTCGCCTGTTTATCCGCTCAGTTATCTGCCGATAACCGAGCGCGTCAGGTAATCCTGCATCGTGAAGGCAAACATAATCGCCAGCCAGAAAAATCCGGCGAGCGCCGTCAGCCAGATAAGCCGCGGCATCCAGCGCACGTGCATAAAAAACAATATGACGCAGCTCATTTTGAAAAAGGCAATCAGGAGCGCGACCAATGTGTTCGCGCCCGGAAAAAGCCACTCCAAATCGACCAGCGCGACGTAATAAGTGATAATCGTGCCGAAGAATAAAACGGCGAATACGCCTAAATAACCGGGAATCCCGATATGCTCGTGCTCGTGGTCGTGTCCGGGTTCGTGTTCCCTGTGCTCGTCGTGTCTCGACGAAGAATGCTTGTCAGCCATTAATGTCCTCCTCCGCCTCCTCCGGCTATAAAGTGTCTGCCGAGCAAATACAGCAGCGGGAAAAGAAAAATCCAGACGATATCGACAAAGTGCCAGTAAAGACCGGAAATTTCGACCGGCGCGTAGTATTCGGAAGTGAAACTGCCGCGCCACGCTTTCCACAAAAGCCACGCCATAATGCCCAGCCCGATAATCATATGCAGCGCGTGCAAGCCGGTCATCGTAAAGTAAATCCAGAAAAAGATGCGCATCTTGTCGCGGAATCCTTCGACGTCGACCTCGCCCGTGCTCGTCAGATAGCCGAGCTTTTCGGATTCCGTCAGGTGCGCCTTTTCCTGATTGAGCAGCTTCAGGTCTTTGTCCTGGTCAATCTGGAATTCGCCGCGCGGGTTGCCGTGTCCCTGATTGGTCGCGTGCGGCGTGTTCAGCGAAGTTTTCGGCTCGCTGTTCGGCTCGACCATACCCGGGCTGACGGTATGCGCGTCGCCGGGAATGCGCTTGTTCCAGCCGTCGACCGGAATCAACCCGTGATTGTATTTATCGGTGTATTCAATCGCCTTGACGCCCAAGAATACCGAACCGAACAGCATCGTCAGGGCAATCATCAAAACCTGCATATTGCGATTGCTTTTCTGCGCGTAATAAACGCCGAGCGCCATCGTCAAACTGCTGACAATCAGAACCAGCGTGTTCAGACCGCCCCAGAAAGCCTCCAGGTGATTGCTCGCCGCGGCGAACGCTATCGGATATTTCGAGCGAAACACCAGATAAACCGTGAAAAGCCCGCCGAAGAACATAATTTCCTGGACGAGGAACATCCACATTCCGATGGAAGCCGACTCCTGCTGCTGCTCCATATCCTCGAACTGGTGCTGCAGACCGGGCGGATGATAATGATGTGCGTCGTGTAAATCTGCGTTTGTCGCCATAATTTCATTTATCATTAAACATTTATCATTTACCATTTTGTTGAATGATAAATGATAAATGATAAATGTTTAGACTGTTGCTAAATCCTCTTTCGCTTTCTTAATGTCAAGCCCGTTTTCGTCGCTGAACTCGTAGGCTTCCCACGTGACAATCGGCGTTTCGGTGAAATTCTCGGTCGGCGGCGGGCTGGCGGTTCGCCATTCCAGACCGGGCAGCATCCACGGATTTGCCGGAGCTTTCTTGCCCCAAATCAGCGAATAAGTCAGATAAATCGCCGGCAGAAGCAGCCCGATGGCGAGCACCGAAGCGCCCGCGGTCGAAAAAATGTTCAGCACCTGCATCTCCGGCGGATACGAAGCGTAGCGGCGCGGCATTCCCAGATAACCGAGAATGAACTGCGGGAAAAACGTCAGGTTAAACCCTATAAAGACAATCATCGCCGCGATTTTCGCCCAGAATTCCGAATACATTCTGCCCGTCATCTTCGACCACCAGTAATGGATGCCGCCGAGATACGCCAGAACCTGCCCGCCGACCATCACGTAGTGGAAATGCGCCACGACGAAATACGTATCCGTCAGGTGAACGTCCAAGCCGAGCGAGCCGAGGAAAAGCCCGGTCAAGCCGCCAATCAGGAACAAGCCGATAAAGAACAACGCATAAAGCATCGGCGTATCGTAGGAAATGTGTCCCTTGTAAAGCGTCGCCGACCAGTTGAAAACCTTGATAGCCGACGGAATGGCGACGACCATCGTCAAAAACGAGAAAACCAATCCGGCGTAAATCGACTGACCGCTGGCAAACATATGGTGTCCCCAGACGAGAAAACCGAACACGGCAATCGCAATCGAAGAAAACGCGATGAATTCGTAGCCGAAAATCTTTTTGCGGGCGAAATTGGAAATCAGCTCCGAGATGACGCCCATTCCGGGCAGAATCATAATGTAAACCGCCGGGTGCGAGTAGAACCAGAAAAGGTGCTGGAACAAAATCGGGTCGCCGCCGATTGCCGGGTCGAAAATTCCGACGCGGGCAAACCGCTCGAGCGCCAGCAGCAGAATCGTAATGGCGATAACCGGCGTTCCCAGCAGCATCACCAGACTGGTGGCGTAATGCGCCCAGACGAAAAGCGGCAGTCTGAACCAGGTCATTCCCGGCGCGCGCATCGTGTGCGTCGTGACGATAAAGTTCAAGCCCGTCAGGATGGACGAAAACCCGTTGATGAAGATGCCGAGACCGACCGCCATCACATACGTATTGGAAAACGTCGTGCTGTAGGGCGTGTAGAAAGTCCAGCCCGTATCGACGCCGCCCTGAAGCAGCGCCCAGACCGCCAGGATGCCGCCCGCCCAGTAGAAATACAGGCTGAGCAGGTTGATGCGCGGAAACGCCAAATCTTTCGCGCCGATCATAATCGGTATCAGGAAATTTCCCAAAATCGCCGGAATCGCCGGAATCAGGAAAAAGAACACCATAATGATGCCGTGCTGCGTAAAGACTTTGTTATACGTTCCCGTCTCGAACAAATCGCTCGGCGGCGTCAGCAGCTCCAGCCGAATCGCCGAGGCGTAAAGCCCGCCCGCCATAAAAAACAGCGAGACGGTTATCAGATACATTATCGCGATGCGCTTGTGGTCTTTGGTGAAAAGCCATGACCAGATGGTGTAGCCGTTGTTCAGATAATTCTTTTCCGGCAGTGTTATCGGCTGTGTTCCGGTTGTGCCAAGGTTTGTTGCTTCTACGTTTTCCATATCTTTTTACTACCCTTCTTGTCGCTGCTGCCGCCGCCGCTGCTTCATTCGGCTATCTCGGCTGTCCTGTCGGCTCGCTCCTGTTTCCCGGCGCGTTCGGGTTGCTGCCCTGCCTGTTTGACTGTCCCCTGTCGGCGGTCGGGAAAACCGTATTCGTCTGCCGCGAAGAAGGACTCATTACTTCGGGTCTGCTCGCTCCGCCGCCCGTGCCGCCGGTATTTGTGCCGCCGGTTGAGGTTGTCGTCGTCGTCGTATTTCCGCCCCCGGCATTATTTCCGCTCAGAGATTTGATATAAGCGACCAGCGCGACCAGTTGTTCTTCCGAAACCTGACCTTTAAAGGTCGGCATAATCGGCTGGTAGCCTTCGACGATTTGCGCGCCCGGGTTCAGAATCGAATCGCGAATATACGCTTCGTCGGCGGTGACGGTCTGCCCGCCGACCAGCCTGACCTGCGTTCCGAAGACGCCTTCGAGCTTCGCGCCGCGCTGGTTCGGTCCTCCGGCGTGGCACGAGGCGCAGCCGAGTTTTGCTTCAAACAATTCCTTTCCGGCTTCGACGGGCGTTTGATTGGAGACGTTTCCCGCCAGCCAGTTGTCAAAGTCGCGCTGTTCCATCACGTAAACATAGCCGCCCATTCCCGAATGGTTCAAGCCGCAGTATTCGGCGCAGAACAGGTGATATTTGCCGACTTTGGTCGGCTCGAACCAGAGCGTCGTGTAGCGTCCGGGCACGACGTCCATCTTCGTGCGGAAAGCCGGAATCGAAAAATCGTGCAGCACGTCCTCGGTCGTCATCGTCAATCTGATTTTGTGACCGACGGGCACGTGCAGCTCGTTGATTTCCCGCTGCCCGGTCGGGTGCTGAATCTTCCACATCCATTGTTTGCCGACGACGTAAATCTCCATCGCGTCCTTCGGCGGGCGATATTGATTGTAGTAAACAATCGCGCCGCCGAGGAAAATGGTCATCGAAATGACGAACGGGATTATCGACCAGGTCGTTTCCAGCATCATCGAGCCGTGAATCTCTGCGCCGTTTTGAAATTTTTCCCGTTCACGATAGCGGATGACGAAATAAACGATTCCGAGGGAAATCAGCACCGTGAAAAACACGCTGATTAAAATCAGGTAGAAATACAGGGCGTCCACCTGCCAGGCAAAGCTGGAAGCCTGTTCGGGAAATAATGGAATATAGTTACTCTGTTGCTGCATAACTTTTTTCGTTAGTCGTTAATGGTAATCCTGTTTTTTTTCTCCTTCGTCCGTTCGTTCGGTAAAGCCATTAACAACTAACCATTAACTAAACCCTTTTTCTTGTTCTTACGCCAAAAGACGAAAAGCATCGTCCCGATTCCGAGTATCGTCAGCACCGCCCCGAGACGCATCGCGCGCAAAATCGCGAAACCGTATGTGCCCGTCGCCGGGTCGTAGTGATAGCAGTAAAGCATCAACTGGTCGACGGGGCTGCCGATTTTATTCTGCGCCGAATCCATCAACCCCAATTTCAAATCGAGCGGCGCGTAATCGATGCCGTAAAAATATCTCGAAAGTCTGCCTTCGGGCGTCGCGATCATAATGCCGCCCATATGCGCAAACTGCTGCGAGCGCTCGTCCCACTTATACTTAAAGCCGACCGCCTGCGCTACGCGGTCAATCGACTCCTGCGTGCCGGTCAGAAAATGCCAGCCGTTTTCCGTTCCCGGTCGCTCGTAGCGGCGCATATAACCGGCTTTTTTGTTTTTCGCCAAATCCGGCTTATCGTTTTCGCGCGCGTCGAAGCTGATGGCGACCACGTCGAAATCCTTTCCGGCGTCGAGCGAATTGCCTTTCAAAGAACCGGTCAAACCGTTCAGAACTTCGTTGCAGAGCATCGGGCATTCGTAATAAACCAGCGCCAGAATCACCGGGCGGTTTTTGCCGAAATACTCGCCGAGGCGGACGGTGTTGCCGTTTTCGTCCTTAAATTCCGTTTCCAGCGGAAGCGGCTCGTTCAGTTTCTGCTCGATGCCGACTTCCTGCAAAGTCTGCGGCAAGCCGTTGCTTGTCGTCTGCGCCGGGTCATACGTGCGCGGCGCGTAAAGCGGCGAATTGTAATGCTGCCCCTGCCCGTAAATTACGAGCGGCGCGGCGGCGAATGCAAACGCCGGAATGCAAAAACTTAATAAAAGCTTCAGCCTTAAAACTGCTAAGAACGCTGAACTTTTTTTCATAAATCCCAAGTATCCGGATTCCGGTTTGCGGCTGAAGCGTCGAGGTCGAGCCCGACGGGCTGAAACCCGAAACCGGATACTTTATCTCCTTTTTTCGTTTGCCAGGCGACCGGCGCTCGATTCCGAAACAATCGCGCGCGCTTCGCGCAAAGCCTGCTGCCCCTGGTCGGCGGGACGCGCCTTAATGTTTTCCTGTATCAGCCGATTTTTGGCTTCTTCAATCGGCATACTGATGACCGTGCCGGTTTTCGGGTCTTTCTGCCCGTTCGCCAGCTCGTTTTTCCATTTTCTTTCCAGTTCCCACCACTCGGACTGGGGCTCTTTCAATTCCAGGTTGACGCGCCCGTTCATCCCGTCGACGCCGTAGCCGGGCGCGACCTGCAGGCGCGGTTCGGGCGGCAGAAAAGCGTCCGGATTTCTTTCCAGCGCCTCTCTGCGCATCGGAGCCATCGCGTCCTTTTCCTTCACGGACTGGTCTTCCATCACGTTCATCAGGAAAAACATCAGGACGAACGTGATGACGATAAGCAGGAACAAGCCGACTCCGAAATAGATGATTCCGCGCAGCCCGATAATATTCTGCTCGTAGGTTTTGTCGTAATCTACAAACGATTTTTCGTGTCTTGTGCTTCCCATAATTCAATTACGAATTACGAATTTCAAATTACGAATTACGCCGTTGAATATTCTTCCATTCGTAATTCGTAATTTTTAATTCGTAATTGTCAATGCCCCTTTCCGTGTTCAATCGCGCTTTCCAGAAACGGGTCGTTAATCGGAACGAGCGGTCGCTGCCGCAGCTCTCTGAAAAAGAACGCGAGCCACAGTCCGCCAACCGCGACCGGCGCGACAAAATCCATCCAGCTGATGTGAAACGAGACTTCACTGCCGTGCGAGGCGAGCGTCGGCGCGGGACCAATAATGTAAAACAAATCAACCAGACGCATCACGAGAATAAAAATTGCCAAGCCCGTTAAATATCTCGCGTTGCGCTTGACGTCCCGCGACAGCAAAACCAGAAACGGAAACGCGAAATGCAGCACAATCAAAGCCACGCCGATAACGCCCCAGCCGCCCCGCATACGCGTGATATACCACTGCGTTTCTTCCGGCAGATTGCCCGACCAGATAATCAGAAACTGCGAAAAATTAAAATAAGCCCAGACCATCACCAGCGCCAGCGTCAATTTTCCGAGGTCGTGAAAATGGCGTTTTCCGACCACGCGGTTCATCGGCGCGCGCGTCGAAAGCCAGGCGAGAATCGCAATCACGAAAGCGTAAGAAGCCAATCCCCAGCCGACGACGAAGAGCAAGCCCCAAATCGTCGAATACCAGTGCGGGTCGAGCGACATCGTCCAGTCAATCGACGCAAAGGTGACGATGAGCACGAAGAAAACCATCGTCGGACCGCTAAAGCGCGACGCTTTCTGCAAAAGCGACCAGTCGTTCGTCTCGTCCACCTGCCGCGACCATTTGTTGAGCAGATACATCATCACGCCCCACAAAACGAAATACAAAACGGCGCGCGCCGCCCAGAAAGGATAATTCAGATAAGGCGCGCGCATCTGGAGCATTTTGTCGTGCGGCTCGGGATGCGTCCACGCGTAGAGCGAGCCTGCGCCAATCAAAATCGGCAGAAACAAAAGAAAAACCACCGGCAGCGTCCGCGAAGCCGCTTCGCAAATCCGGCGAATCACGACGCCCCACGCGCCGCCCGTCAGATACTGCAAAAGCAGAATGCCGATGGAACCGATGCCGATGCCGCCCCACAAACAAAATGCCAGCAGCCACGAGCGCAGCGCCTGCTCAAGCATATTCGGCATAACCAGCACCGCTGCGACCATCACGACCGTTGCTATTCCGCCGATGCCGAGCGCGATTGTCTGCCAACGACCGATTTCTTCGGGAGCTTGAAAATCCCCTCTCATTTACTTAATGTCCTCCTTGACCAGTCGTCGTATTTGCATTCGTGTTGTTCGTCATCGTCGTCGTATCAGACGTTGACGGAGCGGCAGTGGTCGGCGGCGTTGTTCCGCCGGTTGTGGTCGGCGACGTCATCGGGAGCGGCTTCATCCCGCTCGGATTCTGGCTGATTTGCAGAGCGCGGATGTAGGCGACGATTGCCCAGCGGTCGGCGACCGGAACCTGCGCGGCGTAACTGTTCATCTTGCCCCAGCCGTTCGTGATGACGTCGAAGAAATGCCCGACCGGCGCGTTGCGCAGGCGGTCGTCGTTATATGTCGGCGGCGGCGAAAATCCGCGGCGGACGACCAGCCCGTCGCCGTTGCCCGTCGGACCGTGACAGACCTGACAGTAAATTGTGTATCTTTCCTGCCCGCGGTCAATCAATTCCTTGGTCACCGGAATGGGAAATTCGTCAATCGCGTCGGGAAACGTCGTCACGAGCGTATTGCCGCGCGCGTCGGTCGTTGTTTGTGCCGGTTGCTGCTGCTGACCGCCGCCCGCATTATCTTTTTTGCCGGTGTAGAGCGCCTTGTCTTCACGCAAAAACCCGCGCGCCACCGTTCCTTCGGGCAAATCGCGCGATGCGCGCGGGTCACGCTCGCCCCAGAAATCGCTTTTTTTATAAACCTTGTAACGCGGCTGGTCCTGCATATCGTAGCGACAGCTGAACGTCAGCAGGCAGAAGGCTGTCAGCAGCAAACAGGTGAAAAGACGCGGCGACGCGGCGATGCGGCGACGCGGCGATTTTTGTCTCCGTGTCTCCGTGTCTGCGCGTCTCCGTGTCGCAAAGCTACTCTTCAACATCGAAAACCTCCTGCGCATTCAGACCTTGCATAAAATCTTTCGTATCCTCGTATTTGAATTTCGGGTCTTTCGCCTCGATCAGCAGAAAAAATTTATCGCGCGAAGCCAGGGCGAAACGCGGCACGTTGAAAACCGGATGATACGGCATCGGCAAGCCGTTCAGAAGCAGCATTCCGAAGACGGCGGTAAACGCCGCCAGCAGAATCGTCAATTCGTAAGCGGGCGGGATAAACGCCGGCAAGCTGAAATGCGGGCGACCGCCGACGATAATCGGGTAGTCGATGACGTGCACGAAATACTGCAAGCCGAGTCCGGACAGCAAGCCCATAATGCCGCCGCCGAAAACCAGAAAAGGCAGAATCGAGCGGCGAATGCCGAGCGCGGCGTCGATTTCGTGCAGCGGAAACGGCGAGAAAGCGTCGGTTTTCGTAAAGCCCGCCTCGCGCACTTTATTTGCCGCGTCGACGAGCGCCGTCGGCGTGTCAAATTCTGCCATCAAACCGTAAATCTTCTTATCCATATCTATTTTCGCTGTTGCCCGCCGCAGCCGCTGAATGTTGGCAGTCAATGCGACCTGGGTGAGTGGTCTCAGAAAAATTGACTGCGGACAATCGGCGGCTGCAACTGACGGCAACCTTTTACAAAAATCTAGCTCTTCTCTCTTCCGGGAGCCGGGAACGTTTCGCCCTCGTTCACCATAGCCTCAAAATCCTGATGATGCCCGTGCACATTCGCCTGGGGCAAAAGCGTTCTGACCTCGAAAATCGAGATAATCGGCAAAAACCGTACAAACAGGTAAATCAGCGTAAAGAAGAATCCGATGGTGCCGATAAACATCGACCAGTCAAACATCGTCGGCGTATACATTCCCCACGAAGAGGGCAGAAAATCGCGGTGCAGACTCGTCACGATAATGACGAAGCGCTCGAGCCACATCCCTATGCTGACGATGATCGAGATGGCGAAAATCCACGGGATGCTGCGGCGGAAGCGGCGGAACCAGAGCAGCTG
>JALZHR010000122.1 GCA_030860665.1 Acidobacteriota bacterium | reverse complement strand
ATTCCGCCCAGCCCGCCGCCCATACCGCTCATCATTTTCTTGCCCAAGCCGCCGAACAAGCCGCCGCGATTCATCTGCTGCATCATTTTGCGCATTTGTTCATACTGGCGAATCAGCGCGTTGACTTCGGAAATGGTCGAGCCGGAGCCGTTGGCGATGCGCGTCTTGCGGCTGGCGTCGATAATCTTGTAATTGGCGCGCTCGGCTTTGGTCATCGAGTCGATAATCGCCTCGGTGCGCTTCATCTGCACTTCGACCTGCTCGGATTGCTCGTCGGTCAATTGCAGCCCGCCCATCAATTGTTCGGGCAGCATCTTCATCAATTTCGACATCGAGCCGAGCTTTTTAAACTGGCGAAGCTGATTGCGAAAATCTTCCAGCGTAAACTGGTTTTTCTGCATTTTCAGCAACTGCTGCTCGGCTTCGTCCTGGTCGATTTTCGTCTGGACTTCTTCGATGAGCGATAAAACGTCGCCCATTCCGAGAATTCTCTGACCGATTCTATCGGGATAAAACGGCTCGATAGCGTCGTATTTTTCGCCGACGCCGACAAATTTTACCGGCTGACCGATAACCTGTTTGATTGAAAGAGCCGCGCCGCCGCGCGCGTCGCCGTCCATTTTCGTCAAAATCACGCCCGTGATTCCGACTCTCCGGTGAAATTCTTCCGCCGAGCGAACCGCGTCCTGTCCGGTCATCGCGTCGGCGACGAACAGAACTTCGACCGGCTTGGTTTCCGCCTTGATTTGTTCAAGCTCGACCATCAACTGGTCGTCGATGTGCAGGCGTCCGGCGGTATCAATCATCAACGTGTCGAAGCCTTTTTCCTGCGCGTAACGCACCGCGCCGCGCACTAAGGTCATCGGGTCGTCGGTCGATTTATCCTCGTAAATCGACTGACCGACGGCGTTTGCCACGACTTTGAGCTGCTCGCGCGCCGCCGGGCGATAAACGTCGACCGAAACCAGCAGCGGCTTTCTCTCCTGATTTTTCGCCAGCCAGTTGGCGATTTTTCCCGTCGAGGTCGTTTTACCCGAGCCTTGCAGCCCGACGACCATCACGACGTTCGGAATCGCGCGCGTGAAAACCAGCCGCGAAGAAGTTCCGCCCATCAGCTCGACCAGCTCGTCGTAAACGATTTTCACGACCTGCTCGTGCGGTTTCAGGTCCTGCCAGACTTCCTGTCCTTCGGCTTTCGAGCGGACTGATTCGACGAAATCCTTCGCCACCTTGTAGTTAACGTCGGCTTCGAGCAGCGCCATACGAATCTCGCGCAGCGCCGCGTCGACGTGTTCGGGCGTGAGTTTGCCTTCACCGCGCAGGTTTTTGAGTGTTTTCTTCAGTTTGTCGGATAGCGACTCGAACATATGTATTTTTTTGTTTCGTCCCTGTCTCGTTTTAATTCACAAATTAAACTTTCCGGATGCTGCACAGAGACGAGCGGCGATAATAGCCGAAATTTTAGATGATAAATGCCGCGCCCCTCGATGTCAAGAAACGAGCCTTAAATCCGGCTGAAAACGCCTTTATTTCCCGATTTTTTTTCGGACGGAACGAAACTTGCCGTAATTGCCGCGCGTCGGAAAAACGCGCGAGTTTTTCCGGCAAAACTTGAGGAGGATTTATGAGAGTCAGATTACACAGCTTAGGATTAGGAGCGGTTTTAGCTGCGGCAGTCGTCATTTCTTCGGCGTGCGGCGGTCAGGAATCGGGCGCTGGCGTCAACACGACGAACGCCAACCGCTCGAACAGCAACAACACGGCGACGGTCGTTAACGGCAATAACAACGCCGTGATTACGACGACGAACAGCGGCGGCGGCGGTAATACTAACACTAACACCAGCACCAATACCGGCGGCGGCACGGCGGGTAATTCAAATATGCGCGGCAATGCGGGCAATATGGTCAATACGGGCAATACGAATATGAGAAACTCAAATACCAACCGTTAAAGGTTTAATGAATTTCGCATATATACACGGGCGGGTTTTCCGGAAAACCCGCCTTTTTCATTTGATTTTATTGTTTGCAGCTAACGTTTCATACATTTTGCCGCTTCGATTGACGGCGCAGGCTCTTTTGTGATTTTATTCTCAATGGAACGAAATTTGCCGTAAGTTACTTGTTTTAAAAAATTTGTATTTTTTTAAGACAGACACAGGAGAGTCTTTAGGAGGACAAATGAAAGTCAAATTGTATAGCTTAGGCTTAGGAATAATTTCAGTTTCGCTGGCTTTTGCAGCCTGCGGCGGAAAAGAGTCGGGCGGCTTGGTCAATAATACTA
>JALZHR010000103.1 GCA_030860665.1 Acidobacteriota bacterium | reverse complement strand
GGCTGCACTCATAATCGCGGGAATCTTGAGTTTCAACGACGTCTCCTGTTTTATTGCTCTACTGAAATCACAGTCACCGATTTGGGTTCCAGCCTCAGGGACAGCCTGCCGCCCTCAATCCTGGCTGAAATCGGCTTCGGTACAACTGTATTTGGTGCCTCGAAGCTGTTCACGCTATCCACCTTCGGCGCAGTCAACGTCTCTCCCTTTGCCGATTTAGCCGTTATGCCGGCGAGACTTACCTCGATTTCGACCGACTTGTTGGGATCCACATTGGTAATTTCCAGCCACAGCCTGCCGGTCTTGTCCTTAGCGGCGATGGCGTCCACGCGGGGCAAATTGATGTCGCCGTGAGTATAAGTTCCGGCATCGAATGTAACCGGCACGAAGGTCGCATCCTGAAACGGAACATACATCCTGAAGACGTAGTAAGTCGGCGTCAGAACCATTTTTTCTTTGTCCGTCAGAATCATCGCCTGCAAAACGTTAATCATCTGGGCAATATTGCTCATTCGGACGCGGTCGGCATGGCGGGCAAAGATGTTAAGATTCAGCGCAGCCAGAACGGCGTCGCGCTGGCTGTTCTGCTGGTACAGAAAACCGGGGTTGCTGCCGGGCAGCGGCGCATACCACGCGCCCCATTCGTCGACGACCAGGGCGATCTCTTTTTTCGGGTCATACTTGTCCATGATAGCCGAATGTTTGCTGACCAAACCTTCCATCTCCAGCGTTTTCTTGAGAATCTGAGCGTATTCAGTCTCGCCGAAATTCACGGAAGCGTGCTTTTTGTCCCAGTTGATGACCGTGTAGCTGTGCAGCGAAAGACCCTGCATATCCCAGCTCCACTGGCGATTTTGCCAAGCCTTCATAATCGTTTCGGTCCATTCGGTAAATCGCGGCTCGCCGCCGCCCGGACCGACGGCGATTTTGAGCATTTGCTGATTTGTCTGCTGGGCGGGATTGTAGTTCCTGACGAAGCGGCTGTAAATCTTGAGCTGGTTTAGATAATAGTCAGCCGTCATATTGCCGCCGCAGTCCCAGCTTTCGTTGCCGATGCCGAGGTAGGCGATTTTGTAAGGAACAGGACGTCCGTTGGCGACGCGTTCCTTAGCCAGCGTCGTCGGCTGCGCGGCGGTCAGATACTCCAGCCACTCGGCGGCTTCCTGCGGTGTTCCGGAGCCGACGTTGACCGAAAGAAACGCTTCTGAGCCGATCTGGTCGAGGAAGTCCATAAATTCGTGGGTGCCGAAAGTGTTCGGCTCGAGCACGCCGCCCCAGTTCGGGTTAAGCGTCTCAGTCCGCCTCGGACCGATTCCGTGACGCCAGTGATATTCGTCCGCAAAGCAGCCGCCCGGATAGCGAACATTAGGCACTTTGAGCGCCTTCAAGGCGGCGACGACATCGTTACGAATGCCTCGGGTATTGGGAATTGACGAGGCGGGACCGACCCAGATGCCCTCGTAAACGCCTTTGCCGAGATGCTCGGCGAACTGCCCGAAAATATTGCGGTCTATCTTCGCACCTGGTTTCGAGACATCGACGGTTACGTTTACCTTTTGTGCTGCCGCGAAAGGCGCAGCGGTCAGGGTTAGAGTTATTAAAGCCAAACTGACAAGAAATATATGCTTCATTCACGAATCCTTTCAGCCCGAATCAATAATGGAATGACAAAATAAAGAGCTTAAAATGCGATTGGCGGGATAATGCGATGATTACTCCGCTTTTAGAGAAACCGGCATTGCAGCCGGTAAACATTAGTGCTGCACCGAACAAGTTATTAGACCGCCACTTTGCGGCATAAACCCGAAATAGTTACAAATTGCCGCTTGAAGTATCTCAAAAAGAGTCGTTTTCGAGACGGATTTATTTCACCTGCTTTTTACTAAACGTTTAATCCACTCAGGTAATTTTTTTAGTTCAGTTTCGCCGCAGCGCAGTTTGAAGTTTCCGTTTCCTTCTTCATCGACGTAAATCCCTCCTATGGTTGCGCCTATTTCATACTGGTCTTTTTCTTCGATAAGTCTATAATCCACTTCATAAGCGAAAATTCTGCCTTTGAACTCATAACTGGTAAATTTCTCAACATCAAAATCTAATCCATCGTCCGCTGCATCAGCGTTCCAGCCTCCGGCGTCGCAGCTTTCGACAACGTCAAGTCTTTCCGGCTTAAGTTCATTTAATTTCGTCTGAACTTCTATTCCATCAATTATTTTTGAGGGGGCATTTATTATTTTAGTAACCCGGTCTGCAAATATGGGCGCGGTTTGCCACTTTTGTTTGACCGTTCTTTTGACAGATTGTTCCTGATTTTCAACATCATTTACCTTTTTCGGTCGCGCTGTGAAGCGAGTAGATTTCTGCGCCTTTACAGTATTGAAAGGTTTCGCCTTCCACTGTGTTCCATCTTCAAATACAACTTCTTTTATTCGATAGACGATCGGCTTTCCTTCAACACTCATTGTTGATTTGATTCGTTCGGACTCGCCGGGCAATAAATTTCCGCCGGAGCCTCTTACGTCGTAATCTTTGTAATTTGAACCATCTTCGGCAGGGTCTTGATAAGAATAATACTTGATTTTCTTCGTGCTTCTATTTTCAAGATAAAAAATGACTTCCATTCTAAAATAATCATTATCTTTTTGAAGAATGGTTGCCGATAAATCTCGTATAAGAATCGGTGATTCGGGTTGTAATTCAATAAAAAAACTTCTTTGTTGCAGCTCCTGACCCTGAGCGGTTGCCATCTGTTTTGCAGGTAAGAAAACAATCAGCAGCAAAACAATAGAAGTAATAAGTGAAGCGGCTTTCGGATGTGGTTTTAAAAATGAAGTCAATAGCATTTTAACTTTATCAAAAAGAAGAATATCAGGTTATCAGATATTGTCTCAAAAAGTGTCATTTATGAGACGGATTCGTATAAGCAAGAATAAAAGCGATAACGGCAATAATAAGACATAGAGGAGAAAACAGCCACGTGTCCCAATGCGCAAACGGTGTGTCACTTACTTTTTTGAAGAATCCGACCAGCCGGAACTCTCCGATTGCCCGGAGAAAAAAGATGAGTGCGATTGCCCAGGTGCCCCAACGGAAAATCCAGTGCGGAACGACGTTCCCTAAAAGTTTGAGCTGACCGAGAATTACAGCTATTGCCGATAAAAATGCCAGGGCGACTAACACTGTCCCGCCCGTCGACGGCGCAAAAGCTCGAATATTTCTTCCATTCGGCATAGCGACGGACGGCACAGCCACGCTTCTTCCAAATACTCCGCCTGTCGCCCAATATAAATGAAACAGGCTTATAGTCGCGAAAATAACTATCAACAAAATTCCCAAAATACGTATCATAAATATTCTTTACTGATTACTTCTATTTTCGGTGCTGATTATAAATTGGCTGTTAAAAAGTTTAAATCAGAAAATAATCGGCATTTCCGCCTCTTAAGAAGGGTCGTTTATGAGATAAATCTTACTCTGTTTCAGCGGTCTCGAAAAGGGGGTTTTTGAGACATTTCAACGGCTGAGAAGATTTTTGTTTCAAACAAGCAATTTCGTCGTTAAGTTTTTTACTAAAAAACGCCTAACGCTCGGCAGCTCTCGCGTCCAGGTTCAGGATTTATGAGAGAAGCGCCGGCGAAGCATCGGGGGATGCCGAGCGTTAGGCTGTGGTCAACTGCAATATTTATCCCCTATTTAACACCGGAGCCGACGACCAGCTCGCACGGACCCTCGAATCCCTCAGGGCTCTCGAATTGCCTTAATTCCTGCTCAATCTCTCGCCAGGTTTCCTCTCGTTCCGCATCGCTTAAGCCCGACATCATTTGGTGCAGCGCCCCGAACGACTCCCGCTCGAAGCGCACGCACTCGGATGCCGAGGCTAAACGCAGAGGAGCTGAAACGACGCGCGTCTGGATGTCACGGAAACCGGCTCTCTGATAAGCCGCTTCAAGGACGCCCGGACTGCCGAGACTGAACGGTCCCGGCTGACCCGGCAGCGGCGGCGGCAGTTGTGCGCGCTTACGAATAATCGAAATCGGGATTGAAAAGAACCGATTGTTCTCGGCTGTCGAATAGACAATTGCCCCGACCTTCCCGCCCGGCTTAAGCACGCGGCGCATTCCTGTTAATGCCTTCTGCTGGTCAGGAAAGTATATGAGACCGACGCGCGAAATCACTGCGTCGAACGAATCCGCATCCAATTCGTCTAAATTCTCCCCGTCCATCACGCGCGTCTCGACATTCATTAAGCCGGCAGCCTTCGCCTCTGCCGCCGCAAACTCAAGGATATTAGCGGATATATCTGTGGCTAACACATAGCCGGAAGCGCCGACGCGATTTGCTGTAACAAGTGTTTGTTCGCCCGCGCCTGCCGCCACGTCGAGAACCCGGCTGCCGGAGCGGACATCTGCCATGTCCAGCATAATTTCCGTCGCCGGACCAAGCCACGCGGCAAGTATCTGCCCCCAGCGATGCCACGCTTCGGCAGCGGCTTGCCACTGCTGCTTCGTGGTGTCTTTATATTTTACGGGGTCGAATTTCGGTGATTCTGTTGCCATAAGATTACCTCCTATTAATGTATCGGATTCAAAAGCGCGAACAGCCTGACTTTATATTATACCGAATTAGGTCACGTCTCACCTGAAACGGTCATTCATTCGGACGGCTGGCGTGGTTATGACGGACCGGTTGCTGTCGGTTACAGTAAACATTTAAGGGTTAATCGTTCGGGCAATCAGTTTGCCGACGGGACGAATCACATCAACGGAATAGAAAGTTTCTGGTCTTTTGCCAAACGCCGCCTGCAAAAATTCAATGGTGTTTCTCGGAAAACATTTTATCTGCACTTGAAAGAGTGCGAATATCGTTTCGATAATCGCAAGCAAAACTTGTTTCGATTATTGTTGAAATTACTTGAAAAATATCCACTCTAACTGAGCTTTGCTACACCAGAGCCTTCTTTAATAAACCAGAATGTGCAAAAACTAGAGTTTTCGCACGCTTTTAAATCAAAAATGAATTCCCGGTAAAATCACAAATTTGAGAATCGGAAATTCAAAGAGTTTTTGCATATTCTGATTCAAGTTTCAATAGAATTGTTTCCGCCATCAAAAATAATGACAATTTATGAGTAAAAAACTGATGATATTGATAGATTATAAGTAAGTTGAAACTGTAAATTCTTGATTCCAGATGTAAGCCAGTGACAGCTTATGGGGTAATTCACATAAAAATTAGCGCATAAGTTGTCAGTGAATTTAACCATAGGTTGTCATCGGGTAAGCATAAAGCGTCAATAGTTTAGCTACAGGCGGTCGTTGCGGATTATGCACGAGATAAATTCAGGCAAAGTTTACATATAATGCGTTAATGCGTATTATTACCGCACAATGAATTTCGGAAGGAAGATTCTGACGATATTAGTAAAAACTGTTTGGAGACTCGAAATGCCTCGCCCCTGGTATCAAAGATGAGTAACGCGTTATAGCGCGCAGGCTGAAGAGAGCGTAATGAGCATCAAAAACAGGCTTTAAAAACGCCCGTTTTTGTAACAGTAAGCTTTAATAATGAGAAAATCTGAATTACTTATGCGCGGCGCGACTCATTTCTAAAAGGAAATTTAATATTTCTGAGGAGCGAGTTTTACTACAGCGCTAAAGAGCGACAACAACAACGGCAACAAATCCACCAGATTTTGTTAAATAAACTGCAAAATCGTTGCCGATTTCCGTGAAATAAAATTTCTTCAAAGAAATTTGGCTGATTTCCCCTGATTTTCACGCATTGTACAGCAGAAGAAATTTAGAATTCAAAGAGCCAAAGTCGTCCGGCTGGAACAAGGCGATTCTCGAAGTTTCCTTTTTTCCTGATTTTTCGCGTATACGGACGAAGACCCGGAACGAATTTGAAGATATTAAAACTATGCAGATAAAACCGATTTCTTTCAGAAGCATCTTGACTCGAAATACAAATAAAAAATTTTATGCGGCGGCGCTTTTTATTTTCGCCGTGTCCTTTTCCGTGTTTTGGCTGGCGTCGATTGATAATCCGGCAAAAGCGGAGAAGCTGCGCGACGCGGAAGCGGTCGAAAAGCTCCGGCAAAACGGGCAGTATGATTCGCTGATGAAAGCATTCAACGCGGCGCGGCGCGCGGAATCCGGTCGGAATGACTCAGCTTCTTTGACCGCTCCCGAAGCCCCGCCGCCGACGGCGAAGCTGTATGCGCCGGACGGCGCGCCCGCTAACTTTTTCGGTTACAGCGTTGCTCTCGGCGGCGACACGGCAATCGTCGGCGTGCCGCTCGACAGTCTCGAATCAATCAATCCGGCGAGCGTCAGCGAAGGCTCGGCTTACGTTTTTACGAGAAGCGGCACGACTTGGACATTACAGCAAAAGCTGACCGCATCTAACGGCGCGAACCGGGATTATTTCGGCGCGAACGTCTCGATTGACGGCGATACTGTAGTCGTCGGCGCGCTGTTTGACGATGTCGGCGCGAGCGTCAATCAAGGTTCTGCATACGTTTTCAGTCGTTCGGGAACTGTCTGGACGCAGCAGGCGAAGCTGACGGCGGCGCAGGGCGCGGCGGGCGACCGCTTCGGCGTGAGCGTGGAAATCAGCGGCGAAACAATCGTCGTCGGAACAAAGCGCGACCAGAGCGCGGCGTATGTGTTCACCCGTTCGGGAACGACGTGGACGCAGCAGCAGCAACTGACGCCATCGAACGGCGCGGCGGGCGACGAGTTCGGCGCGAGCGTGGCGATTAACGTCGATACGATTCTCGTTTCGGCGACCGGTCGCCCGGTGTCGGGCGCGGACAATCAGGGCGCGGTGTATGTTTTCACGCGCGCGGGCGGCATTTGGAGCGAGCAGCAAATTTTGACCGCTGCGGACGGCGCGGCTGGCGACCGTTTCGGCAGCGACGTGGCGCTTACGGGCGACACGGCAATCGTCGGCGCGTATTTTGACGACATCGGCGCGAATGCCGACCAGGGCTCGGCTTATATTTTTACCAGAAGCGGCGGCGTTTGGACGCCGCAGGCGAAACTCATTGCCGCGGACGGCGCGGCTGGCGACCATTTCGGTTCGAGCGTGGCGATAGGCGGCAATACGGCGGTCGTCGGCGCGCCCGACAATGATTTTCCCGCTACATTGGGCGATACGTATTTCGACGCGGGTTCGGCGTATGTTTTTACCGGCAGCGGCGCGACGTGGTCGCTGCAAAAACAGTTGTCCGAAGAGAACGTCGGAGGAATCTTCGGGGACGGAGCCAGATTCGGCGGCAGCGCGGCAATCAGCGGCGAGACGGTTCTCGTCGGTGTGCGCGGAGCCGATAACGAGGACGGTCTCGCGGGCGTTTACGTTCGTTCGGGGACGAGCTGGAGTCTGCAAGCCTTTTTAGGCGAAAACGAAGACTCGACGAGCGACACCTTCGGCTTCAGCGTAGCCATCGACGGCGACACGGCGGTTATCGGCGCGCCTTACGACGACATCGGCGCGAGCAGGGAACAAGGCTCGGCTTACGTCTTCGTTCGCTCAGCGGCGACAAATACGTGGGCGTTTCAGGCGAAGCTCACGGCGGCGGACGGCGCGAACGGAATCGCCTTCGGCAGCGACGTCGCCATTTCGGGCAACACAATCGTCGTCGGGACGGGTATCATCTTTGTCTCTTACACGACTTCCGCCAATGCGGAAGCGGCATACGTCTTCGTACGGTCGGGCGAGACGTGGACGCAGCAGCAAAAACTGGCGCCTCCGGACGGCGCGCCCGGTGAAGCGTTCGGCTCGACCGTCAGCATTTCCGGCGAGACGATCGTCGTCGGCGCGCCGTTTCACAGCACTCCCGATAGAGGCGCGGCATACGTCTTCGCGCGTTCGGGCGGAGCGTGGAGCCAGCAGCAAAAACTTTTCGTGGCGAGTCCTGGGCAAAACGACACTCATTACGGATACAGCGTCGCCGTCAGCGGCGATACGATAATCGTCGGCGCGCCGCGTTACGGCGCGGGCGGCTCGATTCACGCCTACGTCCGTTCCGCCGCCGAGCCGACGATGTGGATACTCCAGCAAATAATGAGCGCCGGCGACACGAACATCTGCGATTCTCTGGGACTCGAAGTCGCGCTGTCGGGAAATACGCTGATTTCCAGCACTAATCGCGGATTATACACGGGCGCGGGCTGCACGATACAAAACGGCTATTCGGTTTATATTTTCGCTCGTTCCGGGATGATTTGGACGAAGCAGCAAAAGCTGCACGATTCGCAGGTTGACGTATCGGACGTGGCGATTCACGGCGATACGGCGGTCTTCGGCACGACTGCGCGCAGAATGAGTTCGGGCGTCGCTCAAACCGCGGCGCTCGTCTTTACCCGCACCGGCACGAGCTGGACGCCGAGAGAGCCTTTAATTACCGCCGACGATGCTACGAGCGACGGCGCGGCGGGCGTTGCCGTCTTCGACAGCACGGTAATCGTCGGCGCGACGCAGGACGAGCTTGATTTGACCGTCAATCAGGACGTCGATTTTACCAGCCATCAAGGCTCGGCTTATATCTTCAATATTCCCGACGCTCCGGCGTGCGGCTTTACTCTCAACCCGACCAGCCAGTCCTTTACCTCGGCTGGCGGAAGCGGAAGTTTTACCGTTTCGACCAGCAGCCCGAATTGCAGCTGGGTAGCGGACAGCGATTCGTCCTGGATAACCGTCACTTCCGGCGCAAGCGGAACCGGAAACGACACAATCAGTTTTTCGGTCGCCGCCAATCAGACTTCCAATCCGCGAACCGGCACCATCAATGTCGGCGGACAAATCTTCACCGTGACGCAAGCCGGAATCGTCGGTACGGTCTTGACCGTGACAAATACTAACGACAGCGGGGCAGGCAGCTTGCGAAACGCCATTTCACAAGCCGTCGCGACGACCGAATCGAGAACGATTGTTTTCGACCAGGCGGTTTTCAATACTCCGCAGACCATTACGCTCGCCAGCAATCTTTTGATTAGTAATTCAAACGGCGGAACCATCACCATTATCGGTCCGGGAGCAAATCTTCTGACCATCACCGGCAGCGGCGCGAGACGTATTTTTACCATTAACTCGAACTCCGTCGTCGTCATCAGCGGAATGACTTTGACCGGCGGCAACGGCTCGGGCAGCGTTGCGTCGGGAAACGGCGGCGCGATTTACAATAATTCGGATTTGACGCTTAACAACGTCGTCGTCAACGGCAGCGCAACCAGCAGCGGCGGTCAGGGCGGCGGCATTTTCCACACCACTCGCGGTTTAACGCTTAATAGCTGCGTGGTTTCCAATAACACGACGACCTTAAGAGGCGGCGGCATTTATCTGGATTTTAATGTGAACGTGACGATTTCCAGCTCGACCGTTCGCGATAATACCTCGTCCGGATTCGGCGGCGGCATTTTTTCGAGTTCTTCATCTGCCTTGACGCTGACCGGCTCGAACATTACCGGCAACACGGCTCTCATCACGTCGGTAACCGACGGCGGCGGCGGAATTTACTCGGTTTCGACGACTTTTAATATGACCGATTCGACCGTCAGCGGCAATCGGGCGGTCAACAGCTCGGGCGGAGGCATCGGATTCAGCAACAGCGGGACAAACACGATTAACCGCTCGACAATCAGCGACAATTCGGCAGGCGTAAACGGCGGTGGAATCAACTTCAGCAATACGCAGTTGAGCGTAACGAATTCGACCATCAGCAACAACCGCGCGAACGGAAACGGCGGCGGAATCAATCGCAATAACCCTACTGCGGCGACGCAGACTTTCAGTTATACGACCATCGCCTTCAACAACGCCGGAAACACGGGCGGCGGCGTGAACACGCAGGCGGCGATACAGTTCAATAATTCGATTGTCGGCGCGAACAGCGCGCCGACTTCGCCGGATTACGCCGGAACGCTTAATTCGGGCGGCTATAACCTGATAAAAGACATAAC
>JALZHR010000081.1 GCA_030860665.1 Acidobacteriota bacterium | reverse complement strand
CTGCCGGTGTTGCTGCTGTCGTCGATTGATTATTGCCGTTCGTCGGCGCAGCTTTTTCCGCCATCGCTACCGGATTCAACTCGTAAGCTGACAAAGCCCCGCCGCAGTTTGGACAAAACGCAAACTTCTCGGCAAAGCCTTCTTCGCATGCGGCACAATACTTAACTATCTTTCCCATCTTCACTCAATGCCTCTCAAAATCTAGAATGAACGCCAAAGGGTTATGCTTATTATAGTACGATTTTCTGGAATGTTAAGTTTCTCGGACAGAACAAACTTAACAAATTTATAGATGCGTTACTAGGTTCAATAGATGCTCAGTTTGTTTGACGGGATGCCAGCGGGCATCTAAGATTTATCATTCGACATCTATCTTTTTTGCATCTTCGCTGAAATGACAACGACAAACAATATGAATTATTTCAAAAGAACCGCGTTTTTGCTACTTGTAACGCTCGTCGCGGCAAATTTTTCTTTCGCCCAGACGCTGGCGGCGCTGGCGCAGCCCAAACAGGAAAAACTTCTCAACGGCTTGAAAGTTTTGATTTGGAACGAGCCGAAAGCCGAAAAAGTGTCGCTTCGCCTGCGCATCCACAGCGGCTCGGCGTTTGATCCGAAAGACAAAATGGGCACGATGGCGCTGCTCGCCGACATTTTATTTCCCGACGAGCAGACGCGCAGCTTTTTTGAAGAAGATTTGGAAGGCAGCCTCGAAGTCACGAGCAATTACGATTACCTGCAAATCAACGCGACGGCGAAAGCCGACGAGTTTCTGACGGTTCTGGAAACCATCTCGACCGCCGTCTCAAACCCGCCGATAACGCAGGAAAATTTTGTCAAAGTCCGCGACGCGCGCCTGAAGGCGGTCGAAGAGATGCAGAAAAATCCGGCTTACGTCGCCGATATGGCAATCGCCAAACGACTGCTCGCCGATTTTCCTTACGGCAGACCGCAAGCCGGAACGCCGGAAAGCCTGAAATTGATTGAACGCGCCGATTTGCTGACGGCGAGAGACAGGTTTTTCACCGCCGACAACGCGACGCTGGCGATTACCGGCAACGTCAAGCCCGATTTCGCCTATATGGCGGCGCGGCGAATGTTCGGCGCGTGGAAAAAATCGGACAGATTAGTTCCGGCGACCTTCCGCCAGCCGGACGAGCCGGATTCCAAAGACTTGATTCTCCAATCGCAAGAGAAAGATAAAATCGAGCTGCGCGAAGCGATACGCGGGCTGGCGAGAAACGACAAGGATTTTTACGCTTCCGCCGTTTTGCTCAAAGTCGCGGAGAATCGCCTGCGCAAAGACTTTGCGGGCGGCAAGCAGCAGCAGCAGGCTTTTATCAGACAGGAAGCGCATCTTTTGCCGGGTTTAATCGTCTACGGCAATTCATACCTGCGAAGCGAGATTAAAGTCGAACCGGGCGAAGATTGGGATGTCATTCGCGTCAGTAGGGTGTTGACGCTGCTTGACGCGAAAATTTCGGCGGACGAATTCGAGAAAGCCAGAAACGCGGTTTTAGCCGAAATAAATCAAAAAAATCCGGCTGACTTCTGGCTCGACGTGGATACTTTTAAACTCGTCTCGGTCAAGGACGAAATCACGAAAGCGAGCGCCGTTACTTTAACGGACGTTCAGAAAGCCGCCGAAAGGCTCGCCAAGCAGCGCGACGTGACGATTGTTTTGAAAAACGCCTCTGAAATGACAAAATAGCTTTCATGCCGAACAGCGAAAGAACCGCCGACGAATTAAAACACGCGCGCGCCGTCCGCGAGATGTTTTCGGGCATCGCCGGAAAATACGATTTTCTCAATCATTTTCTCTCAGTCAACACCGATAAACGCTGGCGCAGGCTCGTGGCGAAAAAACTGCAAGACGTTTTGGATAATCCTGCGGCGATTGTTCTGGACGTCGCCTGCGGCACGGGCGATTTGTCGCTGGAAATGCAGAAATCGGGCAAGGCGAAAATTTTCGGCACGGACTTCTGCCGCCCGATGCTCGCCGTCGCCCGCGAAAAAAATCAAAAAAATCACGCGGCGATTCCCTACATCGAAGGCGACGGGATGAATCTCTCGTTTGCCGACAATACTTTCGACGCCGTGACCATCGCCTTCGGCTTGCGGAATTTCTCGAACTGGCTTGACGGCTTAAAAGAGCTTCACCGCGTTCTGAAACCGGGCGGAAAGCTCGCCGTTCTCGAATTTTCCACGCCCGTCATTCCCGGCTTTCGCCAGATTTTCAATCTTTATTTCACGCGCGTTTTGCCCAGAATCGGCGGCGCGGTCAGCGGCTCGCGCGGCGCGTATGAATATCTGCCGAACTCGGTCTCGCGCTTTCCCGACCAGAAAAATCTGGCGCGGATGATGACGGAAGTCGGATTCGACGGCGTGGAATATCAAAACCTGACGGGCGGAATCGCCGCTTTGCATTCGGGCGCGAAAAAGTTATAACTATCTTCAAAGGTTTTTCGCAGTTTTTCGCAGCTTCTTTCCGATGAAATACAAAATCTTAAACTTTGCGCGGCGTCTCGGCTTGCTTCTGCTGGTCGTGTGGACGGTCGTCTCGCTGGTCACGCTTTTAATCGAGATTATTCCCGGCAGACCTTCGACCGCGATTCTGGGCGAAAACGCGACCGCCGAGCAAATCGAGCAGTTCGAGCGTTTTCACGGGCTTGATAAACCGGCTTTTTTCTTCTCGGGAAAACTCGACCTGAGCAATCCTTTTAATTCGACACTGACGTGGCAGGGCTTCGACAATCGCTACGCGAATTATTTCGCCGGACTTTTGCAGGGCGATTTGGGAAACTCGTTTCGGACGAATCGCCCGGTTCTGGATATGATTCTGGAACGCTATCCGAACACGATAAAGCTGGCGCTGGCGGCGATGCTCGTGGCGATTACGATTGCGATTCCGCTCGGCGTGCTGGCGGGCACGAACAAAGGCTCTTTGATTGATAATTTCTCGTCGTTTTTCGCGCTGCTCGGCATCAGCCTGCCGAGCTTCGTCATCGGACCGTTTTTAGTTTACCTGTTCGCCGTCAAGCTGGACTGGTTTGCGCCGACCGGCAGCACGAATCCCGAAGACATCGTTCTGCCCGCCGTCACATTGGGCGCGGCGCTCTCGGCGATTCTGACCAGGATGATTCGCTCGTCGGTGATTGAAGAGCTTGGCGAAGACTACGTCCGCACTGCGCGCGCCAAAGGCTTGAGCGAAAAAATCGTTATTTACAAGCACGTCCTGAAAAACGGCTTAATTCCGGTCGTCACGATTCTGGGCTTGCAGCTCGGCGTCCTGCTGGCGGGCGCGATTATCACCGAGAAGATTTTCGGCTGGAACGGTCTGGGAACGCTGCTGCTCGACGACGGCATCGCCAAGCTCGATTATCGCCTGATTCAGGGCTGCGTCCTCGTCATCAGCGTCACCTATATTCTGGCAAACAGCCTGACCGATATGGTTTACCGCTGGCTCGACCCGCGCATCAGATTAGGCTGAATAAATTTGTGAACAATTTTTCGGTTGACACTTTGGAAAAACAGATTGATTTTATTCTCGAACTGGAAAAGCTGAAATCCGTGACGAGAAAAACCAAGCCGCTCGGCGCGCCGCAGCGATACGAAAATTCCGCCGAGCATAGCTGGCAGATTTGCGTCGCGGCGATGATTTTCGCGCCCTACGCCGACGCGCAAATCGACCTTAATAAAGTAATCCGGATGCTTCTGGTTCACGACGTCGCCGAAATCGACACGGGCGACACGATTTGTTTCGCGAAAACCGACGATTTCGACGCCGCAGAAGATGCGGCAATCGAAAGAATCTTCGGAATTTTGCCCGGTTTTCAAAAGGATTATTTCATCGAGTTGTGCCGCGAATTTTGCGCCAATGAAACCGCGGAAGCGAAATTCGCGCACGCGATGGACAGATTGATGCCCGTTCTGCAAAATTTATTTAACGACGGGCAGAGCTGGCGCGAAAATAATATTTCCAAACGGCAAATTTTAAACAAGGCTTTTAAAATCGCTGGCGGAAGCGGATTTTTGTGGAAACACATCGAGCGCCGAATCGATGAGTTTGATTTGTAAAACAGTCGCCGCCGCTGCTGCTGCGACCGCCGCTGTCGCCGTCAATCGTTAATGAACAGACTAACTTACATCGGAATTTTCGTCGCCGTCGTGCTGGTAATCGCGGCGATTTTCGCGCCGCTGATCGCCACGCACGACCCGATTGCGCAGAATCTGGCGATGCGCTACGCCGCGCCGTCCGCCGAGCACTGGTTCGGGACGGACGCCATCGGGCGCGACGTTTTTTCGCGCCTGGTTTACGGCGCGCGGATTTCGCTGGAAGTCGGAATAATCGTGACCGCCGTTTCCGCCATAGTCGGAATGTTTATCGGCTCAATCGCCGGATTTTACGGCGGCTTCATCGACAAGCTGTTGTCGGGCTACATTTTCAACGTTTTTCTCGCCTTTCCCGGCTTGCTGCTGGCGATTGCGCTGGTCGCATTTCTCGGCGCGGGGCTGGAAAAAGTGATTCTCGCGCTCTGCATTATCGGCTGGGTCGGCTACGCGCGCGTGATGCGCGGGCAGGTTTTAAAAGTCCGCGAATACGATTTCGTGCAGGCGGCGCGCGCTCTGGGCGCAAGCGACGGGCGAATTTTGTTCACGCACATCCTGCCGAACGCGATTCAGCCTTTAATCGTGCAGGCTTCGCTCGGAATGGCGGGCGCGGTTCTGTCCGAAGCGTCGCTGTCGTTTCTCGGCTTGGGCATTCCGCCGCCCGCGCCTTCGTGGGGCACGATGATTGAGGAAGCGCGCGGGCTGGACACGCTCTACAACGCGCCGCACGTTTTATTTTTCCCCGGCATCGCCATTGCGCTGACGGTGCTGGCTTTCAACTTCATCGGCGACGGCTTGCGCGAATATTTAGACCCGAAACAACGCAGAAGATAAGATAATTTTAGATTTTAGATTTTAGATTTTAGATTGGATAAGGAAGATTTTTAATTTTGAAATATCGCGTTGAAAATTTCTCTCGACATTTTTTTTGTGGGATAAAAGTTTTTGCGAAGCAAAATCCGAATCCAATCTAAAATCTAAAATCTAAAATCTAAAATCCAATGACCGCTGCCGTCCGCATAGAAAATCTTTCCAAAACCTACCCGCCGTCGTTTCCGCGTCTCAAAAAGCTTTTGCGAATTCCGGTTAAACCGGCGGTCGAAGCTCTGAAAAACGTCTCGCTCGAGATAGAAACGGGCGAGATTTTCGGGCTTATCGGCAGAAACGGCGCGGGGAAAACGACGCTCACGAAAATCATCGCCACGCTCGTCCAGCCGACAGACGGAAAAGTTTCCGTCAAAGGTTTCGATTCGGTCAGGAACGAAGTGAAAGTGCGCTCGCTAATCGGCTTGGCGACCGCCGAGGAAAGAAGCTTTTACTGGCGGCTTTCGTGCGAGCAGAATATGATGTTTTTCGCGCGGCTCTACGGGATGAACGACGCGCAGGCGCGACGGAAAATCGATGAGCTGTTTGAAAAGCTGAATTTGACGGAGCTGGCAAAACGCCGTTTTTCCGCTCTTTCGACCGGCAACAAGCAGCGTCTCGCGGTCGCGCGCGCTTTGCTGCCCGAGCCGCCGGTTCTGCTTCTGGACGAGCCGACGCGCTCGCTCGACCCGCTCGCCGCCGCCGGGATGCGCCAGCTGATTGCCTCGCTCGCAAACGTTTCCGTCCTGCTGACCTCGCATAATCTGGCGGAAGTCGAGGAGCTTTGCCGCCGCGTCGCCGTTATCTCCGGGGGCGAAATCCGCGACATCGACACGCCAGAAAATTTGCGGCGCAAGCACAAGCCGACGCAGCGCGTGAAAATCACATTGCGGAATCTGCGGGAAAACGATTTGAAATTGCCGGGCGAGCTTGAGAAATTAGAGATTGAAAATCATCCGGATTCCACCCGAATTTCCTTCGAGCGAAACGCCGATGACCGGCTTTTGGGCGAAACGATTTCCCTTTTAAACGCACGCGGCGCGATGATTCTGGACGTGGAAACCGAAAAACCGACGCTGCTCGACGTTCTGGAAAGCTACGAATGAATTACAGAATTTTTCCGCTCGGCGAAAACGCCGTGACGATTGATTTCGGCAGCGAAATTTCGCTCGCGCTCAACGATAAAGTTTTGCGGCTTGCCGACCGTCTCGCCCGAAACAGCTTCGCGGGCTTCGTCGAGCTTGTTCCCGCCTACAGCTCGCTGACGGTTTTTTACGATGTTTTCGCCGTCAGAAAAAATTTTCCAGCCTTCGATACCGCTTTTGAAGCCGTCAAAGACTTTCTGGAAAATGCGCTGGAAAATTCCGTTGAAGAAATCGAATCCGCCGAGCCGCGACTGGTGAAAATTCCGGTCAGCTTCGCCGAAGATGCCGCGCTCGATTTGGAGCTTGTCGCGGCGGAAAACAATTTGACGCGCGCGGAGGTGATACGGATTTTTCTCTCGAAAACTTACCGCGTTTTTATGCTCGGCTTTCTGCCCGGCTTTGCCTATATGGGCGAAATCGACGAGCGGATTGCCGCGCCGCGAAAGCCCGCGCCGCGCCTGAAAGTGCCGCGCGGCAGCGTCGGAATCGCCGAACGGCAAACCGGCGTTTACCCGTTTGAATCGCCCGGCGGCTGGCAGATTATCGGTCGAACCGGCATCGAACTTTTCACGCCCGACGCGGTAAATCCGACCGTTTTGCAGCCCGGCGATTTGGTGAGATTTTATGAAGACCAGGAAATTTTCACTACAAGGACGCGAAGAACACAAAGAAAGAAAGAAATCGGCAGGGATGGGCAGGCTTCGCGGCTTGATGAAAAGGGATAAGAAACAAACTTTATATATCCCTGTCTATCCTGTCATCCCTGCCGATTTCTTTGTGTTCTTGTGGTGAATCTGATTTAACGGATGAGCATTTTAGTTCTCAAAAGCGGCATTTTAGATACGTTTCAGGACACGGGCAGAAACGGTTTCCGGCGTCTCGGAATCAATCCGAACGGCGCGATGGACAGGCACGCGGCGCGCTCGATTAATATTCTGCTCGGCAATGAGGAAGCGGAAGCCGTTCTGGAGATGCACTTTCCCGCGCCGGTTCTGGAGTTTGAAAAAGACGCTCTGGTTGCGCTCGGCGGCGCGGATTTTTCGGCAAAGCTGAACGAAAATCCAATCGAAAACTGGCGACCGGTTTTCGCGCGGAAAGGCGACATTCTGAGATTTCCCGAACGAAAATCGGGCGCGCGAATTTATCTAGCCGCGCGCGGCGGCTTTGCGGCGGAAAAATGGCTCGGTAGCGCGAGCGCGAACCTGCGCGCCGGAATCGGCAAGGCGCTGCGGAAAAACGACCGCATTCTCTTAAAACAACCGGCGACGGCGGGGAAAGAACGAAAAACGAATTTCAAAATCTCTAATTCGCTGATTCCGCGCTACAGCAATTTCCCGACCGTCCGCGTGACGGTGGGCGCGGAATTTGACACGCTGACGGCTCTCGGCGCGGAAACGTTTTTAAAAAACAGCTTTGCCGTCACGCCCGATTCAGACCGGATGGGTTTCCGGCTCAAGGGCGAGCCGCTCTACCCGCTCGAAGAAACGCGGCTTGTTTCGTCAGCCGTGAATTTCGGCACGATTCAGCTTTTGCCCGGCGGGCAGATGATTATTCTGATGGCTGACCACCAGACGACGGGCGGCTACCCGCGGCTCGCACATATCGCCGAAATAGATTTGCCGCTCGTCGCGCAGCTAAACGCGGGCGATAAAATTTATTTCAAAATGATTTCCCTGCCCGAAGCCGAAGATTTGATTCTGGAGCGCGAAAAAGATTTGAATTTATTAAAAACCGCAGTCAAACTAAATAACTGATAACTGATAACTGATAGTGAAAAGCCGTCAGCCGTCAGTTTTAAATTCTGAATTATCAACTATCAGTTCTCAGTTATCAGTTATTATGTTTTCGATTGATTTGAATTGCGATATGGGCGAGAGCTTCGGCGCGTGGCGGATGGGTAATGACGCGGAATTGATGAACTATGTCTCGTCGGTCAACATCGCCTGCGGCTTTCACGCGGGCGACGCGACGACAATCCGAAAAACCGTCGAAACGGCAATCGAAAAAAAGACAATCGCCATCGGCGCGCACCCGTCTTTTCCCGATTTGCAGGGCTTCGGCAGGCGCGAGATGAAAATGTCGGCGCGCGAGATTTTCGACCTCGTGCTTTATCAGGTCGCCGCCGTGAAAGGCGTCTGCGAGGCGCTCGGCGCTCGGCTGCATCACGTTAAACCGCACGGCGCGTTATACAATCAGGCGGCGAAAGACGCGCAGATGGCGCGCGCGATTGCCGAAGCCGTCCGCGCGCTCGACGAAAATCTGGTTTTCTACGGTCTTTCCGGCAGTTTTCTGATTTCCGAAGCGGAAAAAATCGGTTTGAAAACCGCCAGCGAAGTTTTCGCCGACCGGACATATCAGCCGGACGGCAGCCTGACGCCGCGAAGCCAGCCGGACGCCCTGATTCACGACGCGGAAAAAGCCGCCGCTCAGGTTTTGCAGATGATTCAAAGGCAGACCGTCACGGGGACAAACGGCGAAACGATTTCAATCAAAGCCGAAACCGTCTGCATTCACGGCGACGGCGCAGACGCGCTCGGATTTGCCAAAACGATAAATGCGAAGCTGGCGGAAAACGGTATTTCGATTAAATCAGTAAATTGAACCGCGGAGACGCCGCAGACGCGGAGAGAATTAAAACAGGATGGAGAGGATTTACAGGATAAATGCCTTTTTGTTCGTGTTCTTTCGTATTTGTTCATAGCTTTTTCTTTCTCAGCGTCTCCGCGTCTCTGCGGTGAGAATCTTATGAAAAAATCAACGTTTTCATCCGCTCTGCTCGGCGCGGCTTTTCTGATGGCGACATCAGCCGTCGGTCCCGGTTTTCTGAACAACACCGCCAAATTCACGAAAGACTTGCTGGCGAGCTTCGGCTTCGTCATCCTGCTTTCCGTAATTCTGGACATTTTCGCGCAGTTGAATATCTGGCGCGTCATCGCCGTCAGCGAAAAACGCGCGCAGGACGTGGCGAACGAAACGCTGGCGGGCAGCGGCTATCTGCTCGCCGCGCTGGTCGCGCTCGGCGGGCTGGCTTTTAATATCGGAAACGTCGGCGGCGCGGGTCTGGGATTGAACGTTTTGTTCGGCTTGGACGTGCGGATTTGCGCGGCAGTTTCGGCTTTGCTGGCGATTGCGATTTTTCTTTTTAAGGAAGCGGGAAAGGCGCTCGACTGGTTTGCGAAAATCCTCGGATTTGTGATGATTGCGCTGATTATCTACGTCGTAGGGACGGCAAATCCGCCGTTCGGCGAAGCCGTGCAGAAAACTTTTCTGCCCGAGACGATTGACGCGTTTTCGACCGTCGCGCTCGTCGGCGGAACGGTCGGCGGCTACATCAGCTTTGCGGGCGCGCATCGCCTGCTCGACGCGGGAATCAAGGGCGTCGGCTCTTTAAATGAAGTGAATAAAAGCGCGACGACCGGAATCTTAATCACCGCTTTGATTCGTTTTCTGCTTTTTCTCGCCGCGCTCGGCGTCATCGTCGCGGGCGCGAACATCGACGACAAAAATCCTTCGGCTTCCGTGTTTCAGACGGCGGCTGGCGACGCCGGCTATAAAATTTTCGGCGTCGTGATGTTCTGCGCGGCGATTACGTCGGTCGTCGGCGCGGCTTACACTTCCGTCTCGTTTCTGAAAACCTTCTCGCCGCGCGTCGAGCATCACGAGCGCGCCGTAATTATCGCTTTCATCGTCGTCTCGACACTGATTTTTTTATTGGTCGGGCAGCCCGCAAAAGTTTTAGTCGTGGTCGGCGTGCTGAACGGCTTTATTCTGCCGGTCGCGCTGGCTCTGATTCTGCTGGCGGCGCGAAAAAGGAAAATCGTCGGCGATTACCGGCATCCGCTCTGGCTGGAAGCGGGCGGCTGGCTCGTGGTTTTGATTATGACCGCGTTCAGCCTTTCGACATTTATCATTTAACATTTATCATTGAACATTTACCATTGAACATTTACC
>JALZHR010000077.1 GCA_030860665.1 Acidobacteriota bacterium | reverse complement strand
CAGTCAGCAGTCAGCAGTCAGCAATCAGCAATCAGCCGAAAAAGCGGCGAGCGGCGGCGGCGAACAACAGCAAAAAAGCGAAGACCAAAGCCCGAAGACCGAAGACCAATTCATCACGATTGACGATTTTCTGAAGGTCGAGCTGCGCGTCGGCGAAATAAAAGTCGCCGAGCGTGTGCCGAATGCGGATAAACTCTTGCGTTTTGAGATAGATTTAGGCGAAGATAGCTGGCGGCAGATTCTTGCCGGTTTAGCCGAATATTACGAACCGGAAAAACTCGTCGGGCGCAAGGTCGTCGTGGTCGCCAATCTGAAGCCGCGAAAAATGCGCGGGCTTGAATCGCAGGGGATGATTTGCGCCGCCTCTCTGACCAATGAAGACACGCCCGCGCTGGCGACGTTTCTGGAAGAAGTGAAAAACGGCGCGCGATTGAAATAACGAAGTAGATAATGAAAAAATTATTACCGGCAATTCTCCTGCTGTCGTTTTCGAGCTTAGCAGTTTTAGCGCAGAGCCGCGATAATCCGCCGCCTCCGCCCTTACTTTACTTAGCGCCCGCCAAAGCGGAGATTAAGGAGTTCGTTTCAAAGGAACATAATTTCAGCGTCGCCTTTCCGGGCGTTCCGAAAGCCGAGGTAAAGCAGGCGAAAGACGCTCGGGAAAGCGTTTTTAAGGTTTACAGGCAAGGCTCGTATTCGGTTGTTACGGTTTGGGAGTTTAAGAACGACGCGGAAAAACGCCGGGAAGAATTTTTGAAAAAATACAGGGAAAGCATCCTGAACACTTCGCCTCCTTTCGGCGGCAGGCAAATGCTGAAACCCTCGATTATTTCGGAAAACGACATTCAAATCGGCAAATACAAAGGAAAAGAGTTTGCCTATGAAGCCGATATTAAATTTACTAGAACCCTGCTTTTGTTTGCGGGGAAAAGAATTTATGAAATAAAAGCGGACGTTACCAACTGGCATATCTTACGTGAATACCAGAAGAATAAAGCCGAAGATTTCTTAAAGGAAGCGGAAAGATTTTTTAACTCATTCAAGTTATTAAATTGATTTAAATAAATCCGAAACGTTACCGTAACGTTACGGCAGGCAAGCCGCTCGCAGAATTATCGAACCACGGGAAGTAATCTCAAACAAAAAAAAATAAATTCAACCGTCCGGCTCTATCCGAAACGAGCCCGACAAATAATTTATGAAGAAGAATCTGCTTTTGATTGCTCTCGTGGTGTATCTTTGCGTCGCGTCGAATTTCGCGCAGACGAGAAAAAATACAAATCCTTCATTCGTTAAAGCCTTTGCCGCCGCCGAAAACGGCAAATCGCCCGGAATTAAACGCCCGACCGAAGAATCTTTCGGCATCTGGAAAGAGTTCAGTTCCGAAAGACACGGCTTTACCGTCGTCTTCCCGGCAAATCCGTCGGAAATCTGGCGAACCGAACAGGACAAAATCGCCAGCTTTGAAACGGAAACCGAAAAGGCGCATTACGGCGTGATGCGAATGAAGTTTCCCGCATTGCTCGACCGCCGTCAGCTCGACATTCTCGGCGAAAGCCTTTTCGCGCAGAGCTACGACGCGAAAACCACGCGTCTGATAAGCGAAAAAAACGTCTGTCTCGACGGCATTTCGGGCAAGGAGCTGATTTACGAGGAAGCCGGAAAAATATTTTTCACCAGATTTTATATTATGGAACAAAAAATGTTTATGCTCAGCGTCAGCGTGCCGCAGGCGGAATACACGAAGGATTTCGATTACTGGGCGATGAAGTTTCTCGATTCGTTCGGCGCGAAACGCGACGCCGGATACGTCGGCTAAAAATTTAATGCAGTTTGAATGGGACAAAGAAAAAGCCGCAATAAATTTCAAAAAACACGGCGTCGGTTTTGACGAGGCGGAAACCGTGTTCGGTAGTCCCTTATCCAGAATTTTTGACGATGAAACCCATTCTTTTGAAGAAAAACGTGAGATAATCATCGGATATTCTATTGAGAATCGTCTCTTGATTATTAGCTTTACCGAAAGAGATAATGAAACGGTCAGAATTATCAGCGCCAGAGAAGCGACCCCGAAAGAAAGGAGGAAATTTGAAAATGCCGACGAATGAAGCCGACGAGCTTTTGCCCGAATATGACCTGGATTACTCGAAGGCAAAGCCGAATCGTTTCGCCGGAAAATATCGCCGGATGCAGAGAACCGTGGTGTTGGACGCGGACGTTGCAGACGAGTTTCCCAACTCTGAGTCTGTTAATGAGGCATTACGATTTTTAGTCAGAATCACAAGGGAGCATAAATCCGAACTGACTCACGAATGATTTTTGTTGACTCGCATTGCCACATCGACGGGAAGGAATTCGACGCCGACCGCGAAGAAGTCATCAGGCGCGCCGAAGAAGCGGGCGTGAAAGCGATGCTCGTCGTCGGGACGGGCGAGGCGCACGATTTCGAGAATTTCGAGCGCGCCGTCCGCGTCGCCGAACAATACGAAAACATTTTCGCTTCCATTGGCATCCACCCGCACGACGCGAAAACTTTGGACGAGACGGCGGAAAAGCGCCTGATTGATTTGGCGAAATCGAGCCGGAAAGTCGTGGCGTGGGGCGAAATCGGGCTTGATTTTTATTACGACCACAGCCCGCGCGACGTTCAGGAGCAGGTTTTCCGGCGGCAGATTCGCATCGCCCGAGAACTGGATTTGCCGATTATTATTCATTCGCGCGACGCCGACGCGGAAACCGTTCGCATCCTGACCGAAGAATGTTCCGGCGAAGATTTTCGCGGCGGCGTTATGCACTGTTTCGGCGGCAGCGCCGGGATGGCTCAGGATTTGATGAAAATCGGTTTCCTGATTTCGTTTGCGGGAAACGTGACTTTTAAAAAAGCCGAAAACCTGCGCGATGCGGCGCGCGTCGTCCCGCTCGAAAAACTTTTAATCGAAACCGATTGCCCGTTTTTAACGCCCGTTCCCTTTCGCGGGCGGCGCAACGAGCCGATGTACGTCGTCGAAACCGCGCGCTTTCTGGCGGATTTTTACGGAATCGAGCTGGAAACGCTGGCAAATCGGACGACGCGGAATTTTTCAAACTTTTTTAAGATAAATTTAGCCGCAGATTAAAAACGCGGAATGATGAATTGCGGATTCCGCGTGTCGAATTTCGCGTTCCGCGTTCATCATTCCGCGTTTTCTGTGGCAGAATAAATTTTATGGCAAAAGAAAACTCGTTCGACATTGTCTCGAAAACCGATTACGCCGAAGTGACCAACGCGATAAACCAGACGACGAAGGAAGTCTCGCAGCGATTCGACTTCAAAGGCAGTCGCGCGACCGTGGAATTGCAGGACAAAGACCTCGTTTTAGCCGCCGAAGACGAAACCAAACTGCGCAATATGAACGATATCCTGCAGGGCAAGCTGGTCAAGCGCGGAATTTCGCTGAAAGCTCTGGATTATCAGAAAATCGAACCGGCGGCGGGCGGCAGCGTCCGGCAGACGGTGAAAATCCAGCAGGGAATTCCGACTGAAAAGGCAAAGGAAATCGTGAAATTCATCAAGGATTCAAAGCTGAAAGTCCAAGCGTCCATTCAGGGCGAAACCGTCCGCGTATCGGGCAAAGACCGCGACACCTTGCAGGACGTAATTGCTAAGCTCAAGGCGAAGGATTTCGGCATCGATATGACGTTTGACAATTACCGCTCGAATTAAAGCGTATGAAAAAAGCGCGATTTTTTTTGCTCGCGACGGTTATTTTTATTCAATCGCTGGTTAACGCGGCGTGCGTTCCGAAGCCGCTGACGATTGCGGGCGATTCGATGTCGCCGTTTCTGAAAAACGGCGACGTGATTTTTGTCCGCGTGACGACGGAGGAAATCCGGCGCGGCGAGGTCGTTTATATGACCCAGCCGAAGGAAAATTATCCGATGGTGGCGCGCGTCATCGGCTTGCCGGGCGAGGAAATATTGATTAAGGAAAACAAAGCATACGTCGACGGTCAGCTTCTGGACGAGCCGTATGTTCTGCCGGAAAATAATTTAGAGCGCCTGAAAGAAGGAGTTTACAGGGTAAATCCGGAACATTATTTTGTTTTGAGCGACAATCGCGATAATTCGCTGGATTCGCGTTATTTCGGAGTGGTCGGCAGAGACCTGATTCCAGCCAGATACCATTCGACCTATAAAAAAGCGGACGAAAAATAGATAATAAATGAGGCGGGATTTTGATTATTACTGGAATCTGCTGCGGTGGACGCTGCATCATTATCGCCCCGACGAACACGACGTAACGATTGAAACCGCCAACGGCTTGCTCAGTTGCAGCAGCCGCGACTGGCTGATAGGAAAACACCTTTTCGTCCGCCGCAACTACGAGCTGGATTTTATCAGAACGTCAATCGGGTTTCTCGAAGACGAAGGTTTTTTGAAAGCGGGAAAAAACCGCACGGTCATCGACATCGGCGCGAATCTCGGGATGATTTGCATTGCTCTTCTGCGCGAGAATTTTTTTGAAAAGGCAATCGCTTTCGAGCCCAGCCCGCGCAATTTCCGGCTGCTGGAAAAAAACGTCCGGCAGAACGATTTAAGCGATAAAATCGAGTGTTTCTCGCTGGCGCTGTCGTCGGAAAATAAAAAAATCGAGTTTGAAATCGACGAGACGAATTCGGGCGACAGCCGCGTCCGGAAAACCGCCGGAGACGGCGAGATGAAGGAGCACAAGCGCCGCATCGTTCCGGTCGAGGCGAAGACTTTCGACGCGTTTCTGCGCGAAAATAATCGAATCGAGCCGGGCGAGATAGATTTATTCTGGATTGACATTCAGGGACACGAAGGTCATTTTTTCAAGGGCGCGCGGGAATTTTTTCAAAAACATAAAATTCCGGTCATCAACGAATTCTGGGGCTACGGAATTTTGCGCTCCGGCATCACACGTGAAGAATACTGCGGCGTCGTGCGCGAAACTTTCAGACGGTTTTATTACTGGACAGAAAACGAGTTTCAGGTAAAATCGACTACGGAAATCGAAAGTCTTTTCGACCGGCACGGCAAGCCCCGCGAGATTGCCAGTATCATTTTGGTTTGAGCAGCAGCGTTGAATAAAACGAACTAAAAACGGAAAATGGGAAACGGAAAAAGTATGTTTTCACATTTTCCACTTTCCATTTTCCATTAATTAATGCAAACATTCAGTCCGAAATTAGCTTTACAAAATCCGCTTTCGGCGGCTCGTCGTATTTTTTCTTTAATCGCGGCGGAGCTGGCGCAGGTCGAAGCCGAATTCGAGCGGCAGGCGCAGTCGAACATTCAGGTTATCGCATATCTCGGCGATTATCTGCGCGCATCGGGCGGCAAGCGTGTGCGCCCGGCGCTGAATATCCTGTCGAATTACGCCGTCGGCGGCGACGGCGCGCGGGAGAATTCGATTCGGATGGCGACCGTGATGGAGTTTCTGCACACGGCGACGCTCGTCCACGACGACATTATCGACAACGCCGATACGCGCCGTAACCGCTCGTCGGTCAACGCGCGTTTCGGCAATCAAGCCGCCGTCCTGATGGGCGACTGGCTGTATATGTCGGCTTTTGAAACCAGCCTCAAGGAACGCTCGCTGGAAATTCTCGATATTTTAACGCGCGTCACGCGCAAGATGACCGAGGGCGAATTGATGCAGCTGACAATGCTCGGGCGCACGGACATCACCGAGACCGAGTATTTCGACGTGCTGCAAAGAAAAACCGCTTATCTTTTTTCGGCTTGCTGCGAAATCGGCGCGATTACCGGCGGCGCTACGAAAGAAGAGCAGGCGGCGCTGCGCGATTACGGGATGAATCTCGGCACGGCGTTTCAACTGGCGGACGATTTACTCGATTTTACGGCGGACGAGGAAGTGCTGGGAAAAGCGGCGGGCGCAGACCTTCTGGAAGGAAAGCTGACGCTGCCTCTGATTCTGCTCCTGCGCCGCGAGCCGGAAATGAAAACGCTTTTGGAGCGGATAATGCACGCTGGCGATTACGAAAACGACTCGCGCGAAAATCTGCTGGAAGCGCTGGAACGCAGTCAAACGCTTGCCGAAACTCGCGAGAGAGCCTACAGTTACGCGGAAAAAGCTAAGAAAAACCTTGAAATTTTGCCCGTTTCGCGGTATCGTTCTGCTTTGGACGAAATTCCGTCGTATATGATTGAAAGAGCGAAATAACATTTAACATTTAACATTTATCATTGAACAAAAGCCGTAATGATAAATGATAAATGATAAATGATAAATGAATATGCTTGACGAAAATCTTATCGCCACTTTAGAACAGAGCCTGCGGCAGACGCGCAACGCACAGAATCGTCTGCTGGTGCGCCTGCGCGAAGTCGAGTCCGAATCCGAGCGCCTGCGGCAGGAAATCGAAGCGCTCGAAAACAGCGCGGCGCAGACCGAAGCGGCGATTTACAGCCTGCTGGCGACGATGCGCTCGGGACAGCACCTGTGGAACACCGACACTAAAATCCAGCGCAGCGGCGGCGGCGACGAGGACTACGATTTGCGCCCGGCTGAGGTAATGAAGCGGATTTCGCGGCAAGCGCCCCCGCAGCAGCAGCAGCAGCAGCAACAGCAGCAACAGCAACAGCAGCAGCAAAACAATAATCAAAATATTTCGTCGAACAATTATCGAAACAACTCGAACACGATTTCCTACATCAATAATTCACGCAACGTTCCTTCGGTCAGCCCGCATATCGAGCCGATTAGCCATCGGTTCACCGACCGCACGATTACGCAGGCTTGCACGCTGCTGCTGCGCGAATCGGGCAAGCCGCTGCACGTCAACGAGCTGTATAACCTGCTGTGCGTCGGCGGAATGGAATTCAAGGGAAACAATCCGACAATCTCGATTGCCGTTTCTTTAAACCGCAACCGGCGTTTTCGGAAAGTCGCGCCCGGCACTTTCGATCTGGTGATGCGCGACGCTTCCCAAGCGGCTTCATAAACTACATTTAGAGTTAATTTATAAACTATTTAAGGTTGCGTTTTTTCGGAAAACGAACCACAATAGTAGTTTGGTCAAACCATTCATTTTCGGATAGATACACAGGAGATAAAAATGAGTATTCGGGGCATTAAGAAATCGACGGTTTCTTTGGTCTTTATCGGTTTGTTTATGCTGCTGGCGGCAGGATTCGGAGTCGAGGTTTCGGCTCAGAAAGTCCGCATCAGAGCGCAGATTACGCCCAACTGCAACTCGGGAACTTCGCGTCTGAAGTTTGCCGATATTTACGCCGACGGCAATATCGCCGTGCAGGGCAGCTACAATTGTCGCGGAGCTTTTATTTATAATATCTCCAACCCGGACGCGCCGACGCTCGCCGCGCATTACAATCCGGGCAACAACCAGCAGTTTCTCGAAGCCATCGTCATCGGCAACCGCGGCTATTTCGGCAGCGGCAACAACGGCGGCGTCCACATTGTGGATTTGACGAACCCGGCGGCGCCGGCTTTGCTCGGCATCGTCAATTCGACGACCGGCAACGGTTTCAACTCGATTCACGAAATCGTCGTTTTCAGCCAGAACGGGGCGACCTATTTAATTGAAAATTTCAACGGAACGTCTAACAAGATTCTAAAAGTCATCAACGTCACCAATCC
>JALZHR010000037.1 GCA_030860665.1 Acidobacteriota bacterium | reverse complement strand
ACGACGGCGTCATCCTGATGGCCTCGACCAACAGGCCCGACGTGCTCGACCCGGCCCTGCTCCGCCCCGGCCGGTTCGACCGCCGCGTCGTCGTCTCGCGCCCCGACGTGCGCGGCCGCGAAGGCATCCTGAAAGTTCACACCCGCAAAATTCCACTCGACGAAGGCGTGGACGTGAACGTTATCGCGCGCGGAACGCCCGGATTTACCGGCGCAGACCTCGCCAACCTCGTCAACGAAGCGGCTCTGAACGCGGCGCGTTACAACAAAAAAGTCGTCACGATGTCGGACTTTGAAATCGCGAAAGACAAGGTCTTGATGGGCGCGGAACGCAAGTCGATGGTTATCTCGGACGCCGAAAAACGTCTGACCGCTTATCACGAAGCCGGTCACACGCTGGTCGGGCTGAAAGTTCCGTCGGCTGACCCGGTTCACAAAGTATCGATTATCCCGCGCGGAATGGCGCTCGGCGTCACGCAGCAGCTTCCCGAAGGCGACCGTCACAGCTATACGAAAGAGTATTTGCTGAGCCAAATCGCAATCTTTATGGGCGGGCGCATCGCCGAAGAAATCTATCTCGGCGCCGACCACATCACTACGGGAGCGTCGAACGACATCGAGCGCGCGACCGAGCTGGCTCGCTCGATGGTTTGCGAATACGGTATGTCGGAGTTAGGTCCTTTGACCTTCGGCAAAAAGGAAGAGCAAATCTTTTTGGGACGCGAGATTTCGCAGCACCGCGATTATTCGGAAGACACGGCGATTCGCATCGACCAGGAAGTGCAGAAAATCATTTCCGAGCAATACGAGCGCGCGCGCCAAATCATCCTCCAAAACAGCGAGGCGATGGTGCGTCTGTCCGAAGAATTGATTAAGCGCGAAACGCTCGACGGCGTTCAGATTCGCCGCCTCGTCGCCGGCTTGCCGCTCGACGACGACGGAACCGAATCCAGCCATAACGACGGTGGAACGCCCCAGAAAGCCGACGGCGAAGGCTCGCTGAATCCGTTCAAGAAACCGATTCTGCCGCCGATTACGCCGAACAATCCGGCTACCGCGTAACCCGGAAAGGCAAAAGGTAAAAGGAAAAAGGCAAAAGTGAGGCTCGAACTTTACTTTTGCCTTTTTCCTTTTTACTTTTGCCTTATGAGAAAGTTTTGGCAAACTTCGCGGCGGAAGTTAACGTTTGAAAAAACTCTGGTGATGGCGATTTTAAACGTCACGCCCGACAGCTTTTCCGACGGCGGCGAGTTTTTTTCGATTGACGAGGCTTTAAGACAAGCCGAAAAGCTGGTCGATGAAGGCGCGGACATTCTCGACGTCGGCGGCGAAAGCACGCGCCCGAACAGCGCGCGAGTTTCGATTGAGGAAGAAATCCGCCGCGTCGCGCCCGTTGTTGAAGCTATTGCCGAAAGATTCGACGTTCCGGTTTCGATTGATACGAGCAAAGCCGAAGTCGCCGGAAAGGCTGTCGAAGCGGGCGCGGAAATCATCAACGACGTTTCCGGCTTGCGGTTCGACGAGAGAATCGCGAAAGTGGCGGCGGCTGCAAATTCGGGTTTGGTCTTGATGCACCTGCGCGGCGATTTCGGGACGATGCACAGACAGGAGCCGGTCGCGGATATTTTAAAGGAAGTTTCCGAAGGTTTTCATTGGAGCATCGAAAAAGCCTCGAGCTTCGGCGTCAAAAGAGAAAACATTGCGCTGGACGTCGGCATCGGTTTCAGCAAAACCTTCAATCAGAACTTAGAGCTTTTGGCAAAATTGGATAAACTTACAAAAGAGTTTTCGGAGTTTCCGATGCTTGTCGGCGCGTCGCGAAAATCGTTTATCGGAAAAATTCTGGGCGGCATTCCGGCTGGCGAAAGACTTTCGGGCAGCCTCGCAAGCGCGGCAATTGCCGTCTGGAACGGCGCGAATATCGTCCGCGTCCACGACGTAAAAGCGACGGTCGAAGCACTGAAAGTGGTCGAGGCAATCAAAAAAGAATTATGAAGTTCGTTCGTTTTACAATAGTTATTTCGCTTTTCCTGCTGGTTTCCGGCTTTACCGAATGTTACAAGCCGGTGACGAATTCCGGCTTGCCGAAACGCATTAAAAGAATCGCCGTGCCCGCGTTTCAGTTTGAAGCGCAAGGGCTGCGCTATCGCGTCGA
>JALZHR010000034.1 GCA_030860665.1 Acidobacteriota bacterium | reverse complement strand
TACAACAGCCGGGGAACTACATACACTTTTTTGAAAAAATATGATTTGGCAATCGCCGATTTCAATAAATCGCTCGAATTGATGCCGCAGGAAGGCGCAATTTATTATAATCGCGGTCGCGTATACTATGAAAAACGCGATTACGATTCGGCAATCAAAGATTTTACAAAAGCGCTGGAACTCAATCCTCAGTCGGCTGAAGCCTACAACGCCCGCGGGTTAAACCACCAGTATAAAGGCAATCTCGATTCGGCATTACAGGATTTTACAAAAGCCGTTTCGCTGGCTGAGAAAGAGGGCGTTTATTATTTTAATCGGGCAAACATTTATTTTCTGAAAGGCAATCTTGACCTGGCTGTTGCGGATTACACGAAAGCTGTCGAAATTTATCCGGTCTGGACGCCGGCTTATCGCGGGCGCGCCGCCGCTTATAAAAAGCAGGGTCAAAATAAACTGGCTGACAGGGATTTGCAAAAAGCCGGCGAAGTCGAGAAGGAAAATTTTAATCCGATTAATAAGATGGTGCTTATTAATCCCTGATAATTTTTACAAACTGAAAAATCAAATATAAATAATGGAACAAGTAAAAATCGGAATTATCGGCGGCAGCGGTTTATAATTATTAATGTCGAAAATCAGTAAAATCGAGATTCAGATATTATCGGGCAGGTCTGACGCGAATATTGATTTTACTGATTTATGCAGGCTTTTGAACAACTTCGGTTTTGACGAAAGGATTAAAGGCACATATTTTTACCAGAGATGATGTAGAAGAAATTATCAATATTCAACCGCTCGGGTCGAAAGCCAAAGCGTATCAAGTCAAATAGGTTCGCAATCTGATTCTGAAATATAAACTTGGAGCAAGCGATGAGTAAAAACGAAATTATTATTTATTGGAGCGAGGAAGACAAAACATTTATCGCCTAAGTTCCCGAACTAGCCGGTTGTATGGCGGACGGCGAAACTTATCAGCAAGCTCTGGCAAATGTGGAAATTATTATTCAGGAATGGATTGAAACTGCCAGAGAACTTGGCAGAGCGATTCCTGAGCCAAAAGGAAGATTAGTGTTTGCTTAATTTATGGAAAGTGAAGAATTCCCGAAATTGATTTTCCTTGATTGGCAAGAAGGTGATGAAATCGTAATTAATCAAAAGGGCTGGTTTTGTCACAATGTTGTCGAGCTTGCAAACGGAAATCGTTACCAGGTTTGTTTTTTCGATAAAAGTAGATTGGTTCATGAATTGAATTACTGGGAAGGACAGGGAAAACCGTTTTTTATTGAAAACGCTTTGATTGTTTTATCGGAAGTGACAATTGAAAATATGAAGGCAGCGATTATAGAAGCAGAGAAGCAGAAATTTTTTGAGAATTTAAAACCTATTCAATCATAAAAATAATGGAACAAGTAAAAATCGGAATTATCGGCGGCAGCGGTTTATACCAGATGCCGGAATTGACGGACATTAAAGAAGTCGAAATCGAGACGCCGTTCGGCAAGCCGTCGGACGCTTTTATTATCGGCACGCTCGAAGGCGAGCGGGTCGCTTTTCTGCCGCGTCACGGGCGCGGGCATCTGCTGACGCCGAGCGAGCTTCCCTTTCGCGCCAACATCTACGCGATGAAGCTGCTCGGCGTCGATTATATTTTATCGGTTTCGGCGGTCGGCTCTTTGCAGGAACAATACGCGCCGACCGATATGGTCATTCCCGACCAGTTTTTCGACCGGACGCGGGCGCGCGCCGAAGAATCGACGTTTTTCGGCGACGGCATCGTCGGGCATATCACTTTCGCGCACCCGGTTTGCAGTGAACTGGGCGACATTCTCGAAGAAAGCTGCAAAACGGTCGAAGGCTTAAGAATTCATCGCGGCGGCACATATCTCTGTATGGAAGGTCCGGCGTTTTCGACCAAAGCGGAATCGAACGTTTACCGCCAATGGGGAATGGACATTATCGGGATGACGAATTTGCAGGAAGCCAAGCTGGCGCGCGAAGCCGAAATCGCTTACGCGACGCTCGCGCTCGTCACCGATTACGACTGCTGGCACGAAGGGCACGACGACGTCTCGGTCGATATGGTCATCGAATACCTGCACAAAAACGTCCGCAACGCGCAGCTCGTTTTAAAGGAAGCGGTCAAACGCGTGGCGGCGAAGCAGACGCCGAACCCGTTTGAAGGCGCGACGCGCAGCGCGATTTTCACCGCGCCGGAGCTTTGGAATCCCGAAACGGCGAAAAAGCTGGAAGCCATTATCGGAAAATACAATCTGAATAAGGCGGCTCACTAAAAACGATTAAAAAATAGCCGCATAAATTTATGCGGCTATTTTTAATTCTATTTCTAAATCGCTATAAACTCGTTGTATTTATTTGGCTTGTCCCTTCTTTTCGGCTTCCGATTCTCTTTTTTCAGCTTCCGCTTTTGATTCAGCCGACGTGCTGGTTCCGGTGTTTGTTATTTTCGGTTTCCTGCCGCCGATTCCTTCGACGTAAATAACTTTGTTACTGACGCCCTTGACCACAATTTCGCCCACTTTTTCAACCCTTACGACGTTGGAGACGCCGTCAACCGTTAATTTCCCGCACTCGCCCGTCAGAGTATATTTGCCGGTCGTCGTATCTTCGTCGATTTCGACTTCTCTTCCGTTGCAGGGATAGGTGGCGGATTGGCTCGTGCCGGTCAAAATTAATTTTCCGCCGTCGTCACCGCCGTTTTCCTGATTGGAGTTCGCCGCTCCGGTGTTTTTATCGGCTTGATTCGATTGATTTTTTGAATTTCGGCTGGTTTGGCTTTCGGAATTTGCCGAGTTTTGCGCGGGATTAGTCTCCGGCGAATGGTGACCGCAAGCGGACCAGATTAATCCGCCGATTAAAAAAATTAACAACTTCGATTTCATAAATTTATTACTCTTTTGCAGATTTACAACGTCTTTCCGAAATCATTTTCCAGCGCGCGAAATACTACAAATTGTTCGCCATCATAGCATTCAACCGGCATCTATGCAAAAATTGATTTGACCGTTCCGGCACGCGCGTAAACGGGTTTTGCGTCTCGCCTTCCGGCGGCTGTATTCGAGCAGGAAGCGCAGGCGGCGGGCTGGCTTAAAATTTCAGACGGAAATTTCTTAAAGTTTTTCAAACATCAAACTTCAGATAATTTCGCCGCATCAAACCGAGCGGACAGGAGTTTTGCAATTTATGAAAAAAGCAATTTTATTTTTGAGTTTTATCGCGTGTCTTTTCGCGTTTTCTCCGGCGAACGTTTTCGCGCAGAAGCCGATTGAGCAGCAGGTCGTCCGCGACCCGATTCTCGAGGCGGACGCGATGCACAATCTGGAGGTCGCCCGCCAGGCTTTTCGCCTGCGTAAAGCTTATAAAGGCGTGCTGATGCGCTGCGAGGAAATCATCGCCGCCAACCCGATTTTTTCAAGGATGGACGAGGTTTTATATCTTTCGGGAATGAGCAGCTATTATCTTTCGCAGAATAAGGGCAAGCAGAAAATCAATCCGAACTTCCAACAGGAAAAAGAAAAATACGCGCCCGAAAAACTGCGCGAAGACGCGATTACCTATTTCAGACAAATCATCGAAATGTTTCCGCAAAGCGAGTTTCGCCCCGAAGCGGAAAAGACCCTGAAATTGCTGGAAAGCAATTCCAAAAGCAAATGACGACCCGATAGCGGATGAATCTTTTCGATAAAATTACAACGACAACAGCGCCGACCTCAATCGTCCTGATTCGCCTGATGGTCGGCGCGTTTTTTTTATCCGAAGGAATCCGGAAATTTCTTTTTCCGGCGGAAATCGGCGCGGGAAATCTTTCGCCCGATAAAAGATTTTCGAGATAAAGCGGCTTTGCACAAAAACCAGAGAAAGGAAATTCTAACTTTTAAATTCTAAATTCTAAATTATTTCGGATAATCTTTTCAGAAATAATTTAGAATTTAGAATTTAAGATTTAAAGTTTTGCTTTGATTTATCGCTGTTTTTCTTATTTTTGTGCAAAGTCAGATAAAGTATGAATCTTAATCAGGTCACGGTTTACACGAACCAGCCCGCCGCGTCAATCGAATTTTATAAAAAGCTCGGGCTTCGCTTAATCGTCGATTCCGCGCCGCGCTACGTGCGCTTTGAATGCCCGGACGGCGGCTCGACTTTTTCCCTTCACCAGACGGACGCGGAAAATTGCGTCAATCCGAACCTCGTTCTTTATTTCGAGTGCGAAAATCTCGACGCGAAGGTCGAAGAGCTGAAAAACGCGGGCTTGGAATTTGAACAGGAGCCGGTTGACCAGCGGTGGCTCTGGCGCGAGGCTTACCTGCGCTCGCCCGAAGGAAATCGAATCTGTCTTTTTCACGCGGGCGAAAATCGCCAAAATCCGCCTTGGCGTGTAAAATAACTTAGTTGACTTTTGAAAGCATACAAAACAAATTAGCGATTTTACTGCTTACCGCAATGCTGTCCGGTGCGGGCTATTGGGCATATAAAATGTGGAAAAGCGCCGAAGAAGCCGCTATAGAGTCCTGCCTGCATTCGATTGCCGAAGCCGCAAACAAAGCGATTAAAGCCGGCAGATTGGAAGCTGCCGACAATGCGAGAGAATTGACGCCGGCTGAAATCGAACAGCTTTTAAATGGGTACGAGGATCTGGATTGCAGAGGTAAAAATAATTTATCGCAGGAAGTTTACGTCGGCGTCGGCAATAAAATTAATGAACACACCGACTTTAAAATGAAAGTCTGGACGGTCGGCGACGACGGGGTTGCCGGAACTGACGATGATTTGGTCGTTCCGCTGGGCGAAAAAGTAAAATAACTTTAAATTTAAAACTATTGCAGGAGAATTTTTTATAAATGTCTTTAACAGTTGTAGGCTCGGTCGCGTTTGACGCTCTGGAAACTCCGTTCGGCAAGCGCGACAAGATTCTGGGCGGCGCGGGCACACACTTTGCGCTTTCAGCCAGCTTTTTCACGCAGGTCAACGTCGTCGGCGTCGTCGGCAACGATTTTACCGAGACGGAAATGGACGTTTTTCGTCGTCACAACATCAACACCGACGACATCGAACGCGTCGCCGACGGCAAGACTTTTTTCTGGCGCGGGCGTTACGATTACGATTTGAACACGGCGCACACGCTGGAGACGCAGCTTAACGTTTTCGAGACTTTCCAGCCGAAATTGTCCGAAGCCTCGAAAAACAATCGTCTTTTGTTTCTGGCGAACATCGTTCCGATGATTCAGAAGGACGTGCGCGAGCAGTGCAAAAACGCCGAATTCGTCGCAATGGACACGATGAATTTCTGGATTGATTCGATGAAGGACGCCGTTCTGGAAACCGTCAAGGTCGTCGACTGCGTCATCATCAACGACGCCGAGGCGCGCCAGCTGGCGGACGAGCCGAACATTCATAAAGCCGCCAAAAAGATTATGGACATCGGCAATCTGCGCGCGTTGGTCATCAAGCGCGGCGAATACGGCGCGGCGCTTTTCACGCGCGAAAATTATTTCGCGATTCCGGCTTACCCGCTCGAAACGGTTTTCGACCCGACCGGCGCGGGCGACACTTTCGCGGGCGGCTTTATGGGCTATCTCGCCAGCCAAGTTGACATTACCGAAGACACGCTGCGGCGCGCGATGATTTACGGCTCGGTGATGGCTTCGTTCAACGTCGAGGAATTCGGCACGGAGCGCGTCGACCGCCTGACGCAGGACGAAATCAACGAGCGTTTCCGCGAGTTTAAACGCATCACGCATTTCGACGAAATCCCGTTCGAGCGCGCGACGACGGCTTAAAAGTTGACAGGAAGTTGCGGGAAGTTGCAGGAAGTTGCAGATAGTTGCAGGAAGTTGCGGAAAGTTGCAGGAAGTTAAAAGAAAATTGCTCAAGATTGAAACTCCGAACTGCTTCTAACTATCTGCAACTATCTGCAACTTCCCGCAACTATCTGCAACTCTTTGACGATGGGAAAGGACAACCAACAATTTCTGCTGAATTTCAGCAACCCGTCGCCGGGCTTGATAATCGCGGTCGGCGGGATGGTCGTTTTTGTCCTTTTTCTAATCGGATTGACGATTGCGCTGGCGGCAAAATACGTCGAGCCGCCGCCGCAGTTCGGCGCGCTCGTTTTGCTGGCTCTCGTGCCGCTTTTCGGCTTAATTCTGGCGACGGCGATAATTTTGCGAAACGCCCGGCAGCTTTCGCGCAATCTGAAGGAGGATTTCGGCGAGCTGATGCTGCCCGAAGCGCAGAGGCGCAAGCTGAACGCCGAAGTCTACGAGCTTGCCGACGTTATCGGAATCGGGAAAGAGCAGTTGGGCGATTTGCGGGCGGCGTATATTCTGGCGGAAGATTTGGCTCTGAGGCAGATTGAGCAGGAAAAAAAATTGCCGCTCAAGCGACACATTCGCGTCGGCAAAGCCGAATTTGACGCCGTTTTTATCAGCCACGACGTTTCGACGCTGGTCGATGTCGCGTTTCTGGTGAGCGCCGACATTCCGCAGAAAAAAATCGACGCGATTCTAAGCAAGGTCGAAGCCGTGAAACGAAACTTCGCCCGGACGAAATCGAAAACCCGGGTCAGGCTGATGCTCATTCTGGTCACGCAGATTAACGCCGAAGACGAAGCTAAGCTGCACGCTTCGGTCGCGACGAAATTCCGCTCGATGGCGATTGATTCGGTCGAGATTCGCCTGTTCGATTTTGAAGGATTGCAGAGAATTTTTACCGAAGATTAAACCGGCGTAAATCGTAAATCGTGAATCGTAAATAGTGCGGATTTGACTTTGCCGCTCAAATCTATTTACGATTTACGATTCACGATTTACGATTTTAAAATTATGTTGGAAAACAAAGTTGGAATGATTTTCGGCGTCGCCAATCAGCGCTCAATCGCGTGGGCTTGCGCCGAAGCCTGCGCCGCGCAGGGCGCGAAGCTCGCTTTTACGTATCAGGGCGAGCGGCTCAAAGATAAGGTCGAAAAACTGACCGGGCAGATGGACGATACGCTCGTCCTGCCGTGCGACGTGACGAATCAGGCGGAAGTGGACGCGGCGTTTGCAGCCGTCGGCGAAAAATACGGGCGGCTCGATTTTGTCGTGCATTCAATCGCCTTTGCGCCGCGCGAGGCGCTCGAAGGCGAATTCCTGACGACGACGCGCGATGCCTTTCTGACGGCGCTGGAAATCAGCGCATTTTCGCTGACGCAGGTCGCGCTGGCGGCGCAGCCTTTGATGACGGAAGGCGGCAGCATCGTGACGATGAGCTATTACGGCGCGGAAAAAGTGGTGTCGAACTACAACGTGATGGGCGTGGCGAAAGCCGCGCTCGAAGCCTCGACACGCTATCTGGCAGCCGATTTGGGCAAGCACAACATTCGCGTCAACGCAATCAGCGCCGGACCGATTCAGACGCTCTCGGCGCGCGGCGTGAAAAATATGGGCACGCTGCTCGGCTACGTCGCCGAAAAATCGCCGCTGAAACGCAACGTCGAAGCCCGCGAAGTCGGCAACACCGCGCTGTTTCTGGTCAGCGACCTTGCGTCCGCAATCACCGGCGAAACCATCTACGTCGATTGCGGCTACAATATTATGGGTATTTAAGTCTGCGGGAAGTTGCGGAAAGTTGCAGGAAGTTGCAGGAAGTTAAAGGTTTATAGCCAATCTTCCGAACTATCCGCAACTATCCGCAACTTCCTGCAACTTTCCGTAAACTTTTTATGGCAGACACAAAAGCAAATAAACCGAGAATTAAAAAAGACATCACCAAACCGACCGAACCGGAAACGGTTGCGGAAGCCAAGGCGCAAGAAGCAAATCCTTACTGGCTGGTCACCGACGACGAAGTTCTGCTGCGCTCGCCCGATCCGCAGGACGAATTTAAAAGCTCCGATTCGTGGCGCGTTTTTCGCATTCTGGGCGAATTCGTCGGCGGCTTCGATTCGCTGGCGACCGTCACGCACGGCGTAACGGTTTTCGGCTCGGCGCGCACCCGAGAAGACGACCCGAATTACCAGGCGGCTTACGAAACCGGGCGACTGCTGGCGGAACAGGGTTTTGAGGTCATCACCGGCGGCGGTCCGGGCATTATGGAAGCGGCGAATCGCGGCGCGTTCGAGGCGCGCGGCAAATCTATCGGCTGCAACATCGAGCTTCCTTTCGAGCAGCTGCCCAACCCGTATCAGACCAAATCGCTGACTTTCAAATACTTCTTCGTCCGCAAGACGATGTTCATCAAATACAGCAACGCCTACATCATTTTTCCCGGCGGCTACGGCACGATGGACGAGCTTTTTGAAGCCCTGACCTTGATTCAGACGCGCAAAATCCGCAATTTTCCGGTCGTCCTTTTCGGCTCGCAATACTGGCGCGGGCTGCTGCAATGGATGACCTCGACGATGCTCAACGAAAAAAACATCAGCCCCGAAGATTTAAGTCTGATGCACCTGACCGATTCGCCGAAAGACGCCGTCGATTTTATTATTAAATGCTGCGGATTTGATAAGAAAGGGAAACAGGAAGTTTAGGAAAGCAGGGAAATTAGCGGATAAGAAATCTTCTTCCCTAATTTCCCTGCTTTCCCTGCTGCTCCAGATAATCCTTCATCCAGCCGAGATAGCTTTCCGAAACTTTTTCCGCCGCGAGCGCGACGATTTCCGGCACGGTGTAGCTGTGATTGGCTTGAATGAAATCCCTGAGCGCATCAAATTTTTCGGGCAGCGTTTTTATTAAAAGCAGGTGCTCGGAATCCGCCTGAATCGCGTTTTCCCAAAAGTAAAACGACTTCATCGGCGGCAAAACCTGAACGCACGCGGCAAGCCGCGCCGCGACGATTTTTCGCGCCAGCGATTCGGCTTCTTCCTCGTTCGGCGCTGTGGTTAAAACTATCAGCATAAATAGTTTACAGAGTTGCAGAAAGTTGGAAGAAGGTTGCGGAACATTGAATCTTCCAAGCTGCTTTTAACTTTCTGCAACTTTCTGCAACTTTCTGCCAACTTTCTGCAACTTTCTGCCAACTTTATTCCTTTTCCATTACTTCGGCGTATTCGCCCTCTTCGACCCATTTTAAAATCTCTGCGACGCGCCAAATCGGGAATGGGTGCGAAAGTCCGGCGTTGATGAGGTCAGCCCAGAAACGGTCGAGCGCCTTCTCGTCGTAATTTTTCTGAAACTCTTTGGCTTGCTCCAGAAACAGCTCGTAATCAATCTTCGAGGCGAAAGTCCCGCCGCAGAGCTTCATCATCGTTCTGCCGATGACGTGCTCGTCCTGGCAGACGAGCATCGCCGCGCGGTCGCACGAAAGCTCGGCTCGGCGCGCCCACGCCAGCAATGCGCCGCTGATTCCGGCGGAAATCAGGAATTTGATGATTTCCGAGCCGGGAACGAGCCGTCCGAGCGAAGCGTTTGCAAGGGCTTCGAGCAATCTCGCCGCCGTCAGATACAAAACGTGCTCGGCGTGAATGTGCCCGACTTCGTGCGCGATGACGGCGAGCGTTTCCTCGTCCGTTAAGCGTTCAATCAAAGCCGAGTGCAAAACGATAATCGGCTTATCGACGCCGCCGGTAAAAGCGTTGACAATCGGATTTTGCTGCACGTAAAGCTCAGGCATCTCGACGCCGAGCGTCGTGCAGGCGATTTGCAGCTTGGCGTGCAAATCCGGGCATTGCTTCGGCGTGACCTTGACCGCGCTCGCCATAAACGAAACGCGAATCGCCGATTCGCCCGTCACCGCCAGCAGTTTTTTCAAAGCCGTGTCGATGCCCGGAATCGCCCGGAGCGCCGCCAGCGCCTTGCTGTCCGCCGGGTGAATATAATCGTGCTTGCTCAAATCGGCAAATTTTTTGTGCGGCTCGTCCGACAGAGGCAGACGGCAGCGACCGCAGACCGCCTGGTTGTTTTGATAGCCGTCGCGAACCTGATTTTTCTGCCCGCAGTAACGGCAACGAATGTTATTGCTCGGCGCAACCGCCGCGCCCTGATTTTCTTCCGTGTTCTTTTTCGCCATATTTCAAAAGTTTAATTTAGATGCGACGGATAATTCAAACTCATAACCTTGAACGAAGCGCAGCGGCGAAAAGTTTAGTCATCTTCTTCCTCTCTAGTGCTGAGAATTTCAAACGGCGTAATTCCAAGCGAATCTTCGAGTCGGTCGAAAGTCTCCAGACGAATCATCGTGACGCTACCGTTGAAAAGTTCAGCGGCGGTCTGTTTGGAACCGCCGATTTTCTGCCAGAGCCCAAAAGCGTTTTTGATTCCGCGTTTCCTGAGCGCAGCCTTAAGATGAATTTTCCAGCGCGTATCGCGTTTAATGGTGCGGCGTTTGGCGATAATATCGGTGTTATCGCGTCGCGCAATTCTTTTCTCGGTCATATTATTTCCGATTGCATTTCTATTTTTTTAATTCAAAGATAATGCCTGCGAAATGTATTCGCAGGCAATGTTACGTTAGACGTCAAGTTTGTGAAACTTCCGGTATTTATAATCCCGCTATTCTTTTCTCGACCGAATCAATCGGCGGCAGATTATTCGTCGGGTTATCCAGATAAAAATAAACGCAGCTCGACCAATCGTCCGTGCGCTCGAATTTCCAGTCTTGCGGATTGACCTTCGTCCGGTCTCTGGTTATATCGAGCGGAACGCGACCGGGACCGGCGCGGTAAAGCGTGATTTTCTTTTCGAGAAACGGCGCGGCGCTGTGCTCGGCGAGATAACCGATTTGCTGCATCGTGACGCGCGCCTCTTTATAAAAATAAATCGGGTCGACCACGTGATAGCGATAAAAAGCCCAGCGCATCGTTTTTTCGTCCGCAATCGGCGAGCCCTGATAAAAATTCGCAAACGCGCCCTGTCCCCAGGCTGTTCCGACGTAATCTTCCGTTCCCGTTCCGACGATGGTCGGCAGATTGCGGTCGCCGTCCAGATACATCTTGACTTCGCCCTCGCCCCACCACGTGTTGTAATAATCTTTCGTGTTCACAATCACGCCGATGTTTGCGCCCAGGTATCGACCTCTGCCCGTAATCTGCGGCAGAATTTCGTAATCCTTTTGCATCACGGTCGGATTTTCGCGGCGATAATAAGCGTGAAAATAAAGCATATTCGCCGGGTGACGGTCGCCGAGCGTGTAGTTTACGTCGTAGAAAAGCTCGTCCAGATTCGTTTTGCTCTCGTTCGTCATCACGATTTTCATCCCGGTTCTGAAAGGCATCGGAATCGTCGTGTTAAAGCTTCTGCCTTCCGGGTTCGAGAAAAACACGGATTCAAACGTCACCATCTGTCCCAAGCCGACGCCGAAAAAATCGCCGAGCGGCGCGCTGACGGCGGGCCTCGTCGCGCCGTCCCAATACATATCAATCCGCAGGCTGCGCAGCATCTGCGGGCTGCGGTCGGGAAACGTCATCCAGATTCTGCGAACCGTCCCGCTCGCGCCGCGCGCTTCGGCTAAAACTCTGGATTCGCCCGCTTTAATCGGCACGGTCGGCGAGCCTTTGCGCCCGCCGTTCGTCTGCCCGCCCTTGCCCTTCTCGCCCGTCGGATTTTCACCGCTCGCCCAGCGCGATTCGATATTGGTCGGCATCTCGTAAAGTTCCTGCTGCTGCTGCTGCTGCGCGAAAGAAGATTGCGCGGCAAAAATAAGAAGCAAAACCACCAGAGCGCGATTGGTTAATCTGAATTTACGAAGCATAAAATTTCTCTCCAACAAAAGTAATTTAACAGGACGTATTTTCAAAAATACGTCTTCGTGTTCTCCGCGCGCCGCTTTGCGTCTTCTGCGATTAAACATTCGGCGGAAGAATCAAACCGCAAGAGACGCGAGGCGGCGCGCAAAGGTCGCAGAATCTTTTCGAGACGATTCGCGCCGGTTTTTATTTCTCATCAGTAGGCAAACGCCTGATAAATCTCGGTCTGCGGCGCGTCGTCCAGTGATTCGACTACTTGATTGAATCTGAGCATCTGCCGTGACCGCGGCGAGAGATTTTCCCAAACCGCGCGCGGAATTCTGATGGAAACTTCCGGTCGGAAAAGCCAGCGGCGGCTGTAGCCGATGACGACCATCGGGCGCGGCTCAGCCGTTTTATTCGGCGTCCCGCGATGCAAGCCGCGAACGTCGCGCACCATCACGTCGCCCAGTTTCAGACAAATCGGTTCGAGCGGTCTTTCGCCCGCTTCAATCATCTTCAAGCCGTCTTCCTTCGTCACTATATGCGTCCCGCGCGCGACCTCGAAAGGTCCGTTTTCCGGCGTCACGTCAACGAGCGGAAAATTTACGGCGAGCTGAAAAGACGGCGTTTCCTGTTTTATTTCAGGAAACAGCGGCGGCGCGTCGCGGTGAATGTCCTGATATTCCGAGCCTAAAAGCGGCGTGTCGGTCGCCAGCTGAACCATCGTGAAATCCTTGCCGACCAGATTTTCGACAATCGCCAGAATGTCCGCGTCGGCGAAAATTTCCTCGTCGGCAAACGGCGCGTCGAACGGCAAAGTCACGTAATAACGCTCCGCGCCGCGATTCTGCAGCTCGCCCTCGCGCGCGATATGGTCTTCGAGCAGCGGCGTGAATTTTTCGCGCCACTCGTTCAGCTTTTCCCTCGAAAAATGCTGCGGCAGAACGCAGAAGCCGTCGCGCATCGCTTCGTGCGTAAATTGTTCGATTTCCGCGTTATTATAACGTCCCTGATTCATAATTGCCCTTTCTTTAGCAAATAAAATTTCACCTTTCCTTTACTAAATGATAACGGTCAATCGAAGGATTTTCCAGCACCTGAATTTTACCGCTAGACCAGCGAATTTCGACTCTTTTAACTGCTTCTACCGTGCCCAAACCGACTAAAATCCGCGCGTCGTTTGCGGCGAGATAACTGCCCGCGCGGCTGACGTCGAAAACCTGTTTTCTGCCGCTCGCGTCCGACACGGCAACGCGCGCGCCTTCGCCGTTCGGCGCGGATTTTTCGCTGCGCAAATCGATGCCGAGCCAGTGGTTTTTCGTGCCGTTGTTTCGCAGAATCACGGGCGCGCCGTTCGTCTGCGCGATAATCACGTCCGCGTCGCCGTCGTTGTCCAAATCGCCCGTAGCCATTCCGCGCGCCGATAAATCGGTCTTGAAAACCTCGCCCGCCGCAAATGAAACGTTCTGAAATTCCCTGCCGGTAGCGTTTCGCATCAAAAAGGGCGGCTGTTTGTATTTCAAAAAATCCGTCGTTTTTTCGATTACGTCCGAAACGTGGCTCTGCACGGCGAACAAATCGCGCCTGCCGTCGTTATCAGCGTCGATAAATTTTATTCCCCAGCCCGTACCCAATTGCGTAATCTGCCCGACGCCGCTCGACTGCGTGACGTAATCGAACGACCACTCGCCCGAATTTCGATAAAGCGGGTAAGTCTCGCCGGAAAAAGCGGTTATCGACACGTCCTGC
>JALZHR010000109.1 GCA_030860665.1 Acidobacteriota bacterium | reverse complement strand
TTGACAATTTCGGTTAAGCGCCGGTCGTCGGCTTTAATATAGTCGTATCGCCAGGGACTCCACAATACATCCACTTTTTTGAGTCGAGAGTCGAGAGTCGGAAGTCAGGAGCAAGAAACTTTCTTTTGTCTCCCGACTCTCGACTCTCGACTCAAAAAAGTGGATGTATTGTGGAGTCCCTGGCGATACGACTATATTAAAGCCGACGACCGGCGCTTAACCGAAATTGTCAACGGCTGCGTTTTCTGCACGATTTTAAACGACTCGGCGCGAACGGATGAAGAAAAATTCATCGTCCACCGCGCCGAGTTTAATTTTGTCATCCTCAACATTTATCCATACACGAGCGGGCACGTGATGGTCGTCCCTTACGCGCACCTCGCCGATTTAGACCGCGCCGACAAACAAACCACCGACGAGCTGATGGATTTAACCAAACGCTGCCAGGCGGCGATTCGCGAAACTTACCAGCCGAACGGCATCAATCTCGGAATGAATCTCGGCAAAGCGGCAGGCGCGGGCGTCGCCGAACATTTCCATATGCACGTCCTGCCGCGCTGGCTCGGCGACGTAAATTTTATGACGGCGGTCGGGCAAACGCGCACGATTCCCGAAGATTTACGGGCGACTTACGAGAAATTAAAAGGGAAGATTTAACGGCTCAGATGACGCGCGCGGGGCGAAATCGACCGCACGCTGGCTGAAAGCGAAAAGGCAGCGTAAATAACAAAGTCGCCGTTTCGCGCTTAAGTCCTATAACCTGTTATGCTCGCCGTTATTTAGCATCCGCCCATTTTATATCCGTAATCAGCAAATAAACAAAACCATCAGGAATTTGTCCGCGATACGCGCCTTTCGCTTTCGTCAATTGACCTGCAACCGCCGTCATCGTCCAGGCGTAATCTTCGGCGCACTTCCATTGCGGCGTCGAGAGTTCCCTGAATCGATTATTCTCTCCGAACTCTTTAATTTTATTCATCTCGCGCTTCATTGCAGCATCAATCGTGTCATTCGCCCATGACCACTTCCAGGTGTTTGAATAAGTCGAATACGAACCGGCAATCTGAAACGAGGCGATAACTTTAGGTTTGCCTTTGCCGTCGGAGAAAATGAGTTTTCCGGTATCCTGGTCAGCGTCCCAGCGGTCGTATTCGGCAAGTTTGAATTGCTTGTTAAGCTTCTCTGCGTCCGCGCCAAAGCCTTTCGCCGCTTCGTCAAGAAACTTATCGTAATTGTTTTTCTCCTGAGCGAGGGCTGCCTGAGAAAGAAAAAGCAGACAAATGAGAATTAAGATTGTTTTGCGCATAATTCGGATTCTAAAAGAGAGCATAACATTGAGATGACGCCGGCTTAGACCGGCTGCCGCCAAACCGAAGGATAAAAAGCTGCGTTCAATGAATGTCGCCGTTTTCGCCTCGCGTCAATTGATTTGTTCGACGCCCGGGTTAGCGAAGACTTATTCAATCCCTTTTTTCTTCATCCATTCGCGCTGTTTGCGCTCGCGCTCGACCTCGTTTCTGGTCGAGGGTTCGAGCGAGGTTTTGACCTGCGGGTTGCCGGTCAAAATTTTTGCGTAGCGCGGGATGTTTCGCTCGTCGAGTTTGCCGTCGAGAATGGCGAATACCAGAGCGTTGTGCTGCTGCGAACGGTATTTCATCGAGAGCGCGCCGTAATTAGCGTTGGCGAGGCGCGGGCTACTCTGATAGCCGAGCCAGCCGGGCGTGCGCGCGATTTTGAAGAATTCGCCGAAGTCATTAGTCGTCAGCGGCGGGAGCTGTTTGACGACAGGGCTGACAAGGTCAGGGCGAAGGAACATCAAACGGCTGGTTTCGTTAAATCCGGCGTGCACGTCTATATTTCCGATTTCTTTCTTTTCCTCGTCTAAAAGCGATTTATCCGGCGAAGGCGGCAGATTGAGCGCGGCGAGCTGGTCTTTGTCCGGCTGCAAGCCGAAGATATTAACCATTCGCCCGCCGTATGTGTCGCGGAAATATTCGCCCGCCTCATCGAGCATTAAATTGTGAAAGGGCGCGCCGTGTCCGTGAACGACGAAAACCCATTTGAAGCCCTGCTCGCCCAGTTCGGTTCCCAAATCCATAAAGATTGCGCGCAAGGTCGAGCGGCGGATGGAATATGTGCCGGGAAAGACGAATTGCGCGCCGATTTCGTTGGCGCCTTCGTGTCCGAGCGGAATGGTCGGAAACATCAGAACCGACCAGCCCGGACGCTCGACAATCGCTTCGGCTAACTTTTGCGCGAGCCATTCGTTCGAATACCCGTCCGTAAAGGTCGGCAAATGCGGTCCGTGCTGCTCCAGAATGCCGCCCGTTAATATGACGACTGTTTTTTGTTTGTCCAGGGCTTTTATCTGCTCGGTGTTCATCTGCGCGACGCGAAAGATTTGCGCGTTCGCCGCCTGACCCGCCAGTATAAAGAAAATCGCAGTTAGTAAAATTTGTCTCATCATTAGCTCCAACCCAGTTATCTAAAAAAGCTGCCGAACGCCCGGCATCACCGCGCCCTGCGCAACAGAATATGAGAGACTTCGTAAGGATGGTCAGGTTGGTGCATGCCGTTGTTAGGCGCGGTGCATAACTATAATTTCAGGCTCGCCAAAAAGTGTTAGTGATATAGCGCCTATGCAGCTTCAAGAGTCTTTCTTAAAGATTACATCAAGTTCAACGAGCCATCTATTGTTCCATCGGTCAGCAGTCGAGTGCCAGTGTGCGACGGTCTCTTCATCAGGGTCAAGCTCGCCGAATATGTCACCGAGATACTCTCCATACTGTTGATTTACCAGATACCCGCGCCAATGAGTCAGCTCCGATACCCATCCGGACAAATCGCGTGCATTCCAGAATTGCGGGTAGATGCGTAAGTATTCCGGCACCATATCGGCGGTTATCGAGGGTAGGAGTAAGTGCCGCAGAGCTTTACCGCTGGCGCGTGCCGAGCCAATCTCGAAAGGAACCCACCACGACCCCATCGTTCGCCGGCTGAGTACCGCCAGTAAGTGAGTTGAATGGGCGAGCCCGCGGTCAATTGCTTCAACAATAGCCGAATCTTCGCTATGCCCGTTCCGCGTCGCCTCTAACAAAACTTCGTCCTGTTCATCGAAGTAGTAATGCAGCCCGATATTCTCAAAGTAATTGGCGATGGCTCTTGCGTATTCTTTGTCGGCAGCGCGATGCGAAATGAAAACCCTTACCCTTTCCCGGAGAGACTCGTCAATTGTTCGACCAAAAACGTTGTGATTATTCATCTGCGAACTCCATCAAATAAGCGGGTAACGATTGAGATAACGTGACGGCAAACCGGCTGGCGACAAGCCGAAATGTAAAATACATTTAATGAAAGTCCCCGTTTCCGCCTCGCGTCCAGTGATTTGTTCGACGGCGCGTTGTTTTGACGGAGCGGCTTTTAATGTAAAAGCCGCAAAAACAAAAATCAAATTACGCGCCCGATAAGTCCGCCGATAAAGCCGACTACTGCGCCGGTCAATGTAATAAATACCACCATTAAGAAAATAACGTTTGAATCCATTTTAATAGCAGGACGACCCGGACCGATAATCCAGGAAATGTACCAGCCTAAAGTTGAGTCAACCAGACTCGTAATTCCGCCGGCTAAAGGCGCTGACGTTAAACCGTTGGATTTTGAAGCTGCAAAACCGACGGCAGCGTAAATTAAAAATGAGCCGATTGTCAGCCAATGATACGGAAATCCAAACCTGCGAGAAGTTAAAGAACCAAGCGTGTCAAAAATAACAACCGCGAAAGCTCCGATAAGAATGATTAAAATAAAATGTCTCATTTGAGATACCGACTCGAAAATAAAGAAGCCGCTGCACGGTCGAGATGACGCGGGGCGGAAGCCGACCAGCGACAAGCAGCGGTTTTATAAATTACGTTCGATGAAAGTCGCTGCTTCCGCCTCGCGTCCATTGTTTGTTCGACGCGTTATTTATCGGCGCGTTTCCCGGCAGACTTTTGCCAGTCTTTGTAGAGCTTTTTCGCAATTTTCCGTGCTGCGAATTTATTATTCTCCGTCCAATCGGACTTGAAAACAAATTTAACAGTTTCTTTCCAATATAATTTACCGCTTAATGATAAAAGCCTGCAATAATAAATTGCTTTGTCCGGCGGATTGCCGCCGTCACCGTCAAGCGTTACCTGTGCCGATATTTCGCTCGATAGAACTGCGTCGGCATCTTCCTTTGTATCGGCAGCGACGAAGCCCTGCTTTGTTAATTCCGTTCGCAGATATGATGAAAGCCGTTTTGCAGCCGGCAATGCGGAAACTTCATCTTCGATATAAATCCGTTTGACCTGAGCGAGCGCATTTTTGTCAATTTCAGCTTTCTGCGCGTTAACGCCAAGAGTCAGCAGAAAAGTAAAGAACAGAAATGCAATCAGATTTATTTTCGTCATAAATTTCAAATCGTTATTGAAACGAAAGACGCCCGCCCGCCTGCCTGCCTGCGGTATCACCCGCCGCCTGGCGGATAGCACGCAAGCCGCGTTGCAGCGGACAAGATTGGTGAGTGTGAAGGCGGTCGAGTGCCTGCCGCGTGTCGGGCGGCGCTGTTGTATTGCGGAATCACTGCCAATATATCAGCAGTGAAACGCCGCCGATGACCAGCGCCGTAATAACCGCGATGATAACGCAGACGGTTATTCCCGGGCGGCGAAGCGCGGCGGCTACCAGGGGCGCGTGCTCCATCCTCCGCGTGTAATACCTGTTATAAGCGCCCGCAGCGAACAGAGGCAGCGAGACGCTGCCGCAAACGACGCTGAGAATCAAGTTTTTCTTTAAGTTCTCCGGGTCGCTGTAGGCTAACGACAATCCGATTCCGACCAGCGCGATGACGGCAAAGATGACTCCGAGCACGTTAAGAACATTTGCCGCGGCTTTGACCTCCGCCTTAGTTTCCGGGCTGCGTATAGGCTGACCGTAATAAGACATAATTCCTGAATCCTCTCAATCCTCAATTATTTATAAAGCTCATCAACGAACGTGTCAAAGCCGCCGGACGGCGGAGTTCGCCAAAGCGCGAAACTGGATGCACAAGTCAAGGTTTCAGAAGAACCGTTATAAGAAAGTCGCTGTTTCCGCCTGACCCGCATTGATTTGTTGTGTCGCCCGTCGTTAAACGAGCGATATCGTTTTTATGGTGAAGCCGTAAAGTCTAGATTGCTCATTTCTTCCGTTACAGTTAAAACCTGGGGCGCGAACTCGAAGTGTTTGTGACGCACCTGAAGAATATATGCTGCGCCCGCCGCAACTTCTTCAAAACGATAATAGCCAAAAGAGTTTGTTACGACGAAGCGGAGGTTTCCGTTTATGTCGGCGAGTGTGACAACGGCTTTCGCTATACCGCGTCCTGAAGCCGACAAAACTCTGCCGCCGATTGAAACGGTTGCCGCGGTCGGCGGCGGCGAATTTACGGTGACGGTCGTGTCGTCCGTCACCGGCGCCGCGAGATTGTTGCCTGTCGGGTCGGAAATAGTCGCGCCCGAAGGAATACGCATAATGAGCGTGCCTGCGCTTGTCGGCGTTACCTGAACGCTGAAAACGCCCGCCGATGTTTCGGTAATCGTGTCGATGGTGATGGCGGACGAGCCGGCGTTGTCAAAGTCGGCAGCCGAAACTGTTGAGGCGTCAATGTCTTCGCTGAAAGTAATGATATAGGTCAGCGTCGTGCCGGTCGTTACCGTATCGTTAGCATCACCGTCATCAATCGTAGTCACGGTCGGCGCTATCGCGTCGAGCTCAAACGAGCCGATGTCGGTGGCGTCGCCGCCCGAAGCGTTAGGATAAGTGTTATCGGGTAAATCCAGCGGACGAGTAAAGCCGCGCTGGTCTGCAAGGATG
>JALZHR010000539.1 GCA_030860665.1 Acidobacteriota bacterium | reverse complement strand
AACTGAAACATCCCGAGCGCGCCGGTCGGGCTTTGCAGGCACGGGCAATGCTCCGATTCAATCATCGCCACATACAAGCCGATTTGCGGGTCAAGCCCTTCGGCGTAAAAAGCGCGCAGGATAAACGGCGCGTTTCGGCTGGCGCGCTCCATCACGGTCGTCATATCGCTGCGCGTAAAAGCGCCCTGCCCGCAATTATTTACGCGTGCAGCGCGAACGCGGTCGACGTAGCCTTTCAGATGCCCGCGAATGCTTCTGACGGCTTCCGGCGGAATCGGCTCGCTCGTCTGATTGCCGATAATGCGCGCGATTTTTTCCGCTTTTACTTTGACGTATTCGTCCTTTTCCGTCTCGCTCATCTCGGCGAATTTTTTGCGCGGCAGCGAATTTGTATAAGTCGTTTTATTCGTGTCTTCGGGCGACGTGGTCAGATTTGAATTCGCCGTCTCCGTCGTCTGATTCGCGCTCGCTTCGCGGCTCGATTTCGGCGAAGGCTTCGGCGTTTCTTCTTCTTCAATCGGGTCGCCGTTGTCGTCGATAATTCGCCTGTTCGGATTTGTGTTTTGAACGACTGTCGGCTCGCTGCTGCTGCCGACGAGCGCGTGAATGGCGATAAACGCCGCCGAAATCGCAATCACGAAAATCGCGAACGCCGTCAGCGCGACGGGCAGAATTCCGAACGCGCCCGAAGAGGAAGAAGAAGAAGAAGAAGCGGACGCCGCCGCAGGTTGCGCCGAAGGCTTATTTTCAGTCGCGGCGGCATTTTCCTGTTGCGGCTGCCGCTCTGCAAAACGAATCCGCAAATCCGTGTAATGCCCGATTTTTACGCGGTCGCCGTCGCGCAGAGGCGTTCCGGCGGGCGGAACTTTTTCGCCGTTGACAAACGTGCCGTTGGTCGAGTTTTCGTCCAGAATCCAGACCTTTTCGCCTTCGCGGTGAATCGTCGCGTGCAGGCGCGACAAGCCGTCGTCGTCAAAGCGCAAATCGGCATTGCTGCCGCGCCCGAGAGAGATTCGGTCGCCGTCCAGCGCAATTTCCCGCGAGCCTTCCGGCGTCGGATATGTCAGAAAAACTTCCAGCATATTTTAAAACGGTCTTCGGTCTTTGGTCTTCGGTCTTCGCTAAGAATTATGCGCAATGTTGAACAGAGAATATCGAAGACCGAAAGCCGAAGACCGAAGACCATTTTTCAATTTCCAATTAAGTTACGATACAGCTCCGAAATCGGTTTATCTTTTTTCATTCCAAACCGCTGCGGATTTTCCGCCACGATTCCGGCGGCGAAAAATCGCACGAGCTGTTCGCGCTGTTTCGGCGCGGTGACGACTTTCCAGAAATCTTCGCGCGCGGGCGGCAACCCGGAAGCCCACTGGCTGGCTTCCTGCTCGCTCATCCCGAAAGCGGCGGCGGCGTAAATCGCATCTCCGTTAAAAATTTTCAAAACCAGCGCTTTCGCGTAGATTGAAGACGTTTTGGCGGCGCAGTTTTGCGAGGCGTCGCCGAGCGATTCCGTCTGGCAAATCGTCTTGTAGCCGTTCGCCGTGACGAATTCGTCCGAGAGTCGCCACAAGCCTTCTTCCGCGCCCTGTTTCTGCGGGTCGAATTTACTGCGGCTCATCGCCAAAAGAAAGCCGAGCGGCGCGTCCAAGCCGTTTTCCTTGTGAAATTCCAGATTTATCAAATCGCGATAATTTTCGGCGCGGGCGAAATAGCCTTCAGCCGCCGCGTATTCGGATGTTTTTTTCTGCACTTCCTGCAAAAACTGCTGGTCGAATTTGTATGCGAAATTGCCGGAAAACTGTTTGACCAGCCGCCGCGACATTTCCTGTATGTCAATCAGCGAAGGCTGTTTTCCTCCTCCGGCGGCAGTCTGCTGCGTCGGAAAAGGAATCGGCGTTTCTTCTTCGTCCGGCGTCCGGTTCGGCGTGGGAATTTCCGCCGTTTCAAAGGCGAGAAAAACCTCGTTCGGCGCGAAAAGATTGCCCGATTCGTCTTCGAGCATCACTTTCAGCGAATGATTTCCGCCGTCCGCCAGCGCGGGAAATTGTTTCGGGTCGAGCTTCGCCGCATACGGCTCGGAATCGGCGGAAGCTATCTCCTCGCCGTCGAGCAGAAAAACGGCGCGCCTGACGCAGTCGGCGTTTTCGACATCGACCGCAATCTCGGTTTCCCGGTTAATCATCTCGCCGTTTTCCGGGCTGGTAATCACGGCTTTCGCGTCGCACGGCGCGGACGCGGCGAAGCTGCTGAAAGAATAAAGCGCCGCGCCGACCGCGAAGACGACCGCCAAGCCGCAAGCCAAGCCCATCACGATTAACATCACGGGCATTTTCGCCGCTTTTTCCGCGTCCTCGGCGACCGGCGCGGACGCGGCATCGGCGCTCGGCAAAGCGGCGTTAAGCGACGGCGCAGCGGCGGCAGTTGAAGATTTTTCCGCTTCTTCCGGTTTTTCTTCCTCAATAAAAAACTCGATTTCGCTCGTTCCGCCGAGGACGATTAAATCTCCGTCGCGGAGCAGAATTTCGCTTTCCAGCGGTTTGTCGTTAACGGTCGTGCCGTTGCTGCTGCCAAGCTCGACGAGCCAGAAACAGCCTTCGCGATTTTCGATTTCGGCGTGATAGCGCGAGACGTTGGAATCGGCGGCGAGCGCGAGCGTATTGTCCGAAGCGCGACCGATTGAAGTCACTTCGTCTTCGATAACAAAATCCTTTTCGCCGTTGATTCTGAGCGTCGCCTTCATTATTTTCGCTTAGATTAAATCACAAATAAAAATCGAGAAAAAGAGTGCAGCCGCGAAAGAACACGAAAAAGCGCGAAAAAAGAACAGGGAGAAACAGCCGCGAAACGAGGACGAAAATCACGAGAAATCTTGCTCTGTTTTCGTGTTCTTTCGTGCTTTTTCGCGGCTAAGAACTCTCTTATTACGGTAAATCCAGAACGTCCGAGCGTGTGATGATGCCGGTGATGCGTTTGAAATCTTCAATCAGAACGGCGGGCGATTCCTGTAGTTTCGGCTTGATTTCCTGAACGCTCGTGTCGATGTCCACGACCGGAAAGCTCTCGTCCATCACTGCGCTGACCGGCGCGTTCAGAAGGCTGCTGTCGGCGAGCAGCTTCGCCAAGACTCTGGACTCGCGCAGGCTGCCGACCGAGCGGTTTTCTTCCAGAACGGGAAGCTGCGTGACGGAGTTTTCGCTCATTCTGGCGAGCGCTTCGGAAACCGTGTCGGTCGGCGCGACAAACAGAAGCTCGTGCGGCGAGCCGGAATTTTTCGTTCCGGCAATCAAGCCCGCCGTGATGCGCTGCGGCTCGAGCAGCAGCTTTTCCTTCATCCATTCGTCGGAGTGAAATTTCGTCAGATAATGCTCGCCCGTGTCGCAGACGATGAAGACGACCAAGCCGCTTTCGTCCAAATCTTTCGCCACTTTCAGCGCGGCGGCGAAATTCGTGCCCGTCGAGCCGCCGCAGAAAATTCCCTCGACGCGCGACAATTGCCGCGCAAGCTCGAACGACTCGCGGTCGGTGATGTTGATAATCTCGTCAATCGCTTTCATATCGGCGTTGCCGACCGGCAGAGCCTGACCGATGCCTTCGACCAGATACGGCGTCGCTTCGGGCACGCGCCCCGATTCCTTGTAGTTTTTGAAAATCGAGCCGTAAGGGTCTGCGCCGATGATTTTGATGTTCGGATTTTTTTCCTTCAGATAGCGTCCCGTGCCGCTGATTGTGCCGCCCGTGCCGATGCTCGAAACGAAGTGCGTGATTTTTCCGTCCGTGTCCTGCCAGATTTCCGGTCCGGTCGCGCGGTAATGCGCCGCCGGATTTGCCGGGTGATTGTATTGGTCGGGATAAAACGAGTTCGGCGTCTCCTGCGCGATTCGCCTCGCCGTTTCGACATAGTGGTCGGGCGCTCCGGGCTTGGCGGCGGAAGGGCAGATGACGACGTCCGCGCCGAGCGATTTCAGATAGCGCGATTTTTCCATCGAAGCCTTATCGGTCAAAACGAAGATACATTTGTAGCCTTTGACGGCGGCGGCGAGCGCCAGCCCGATGCCGGTGTTTCCGCTGGTCGCTTCGATAATCGTTCCGCCCGGCTTTAAAGCGCCGTCCTTTTCCGCCGCTTCGACCATCGAGATGCCGATGCGGTCTTTGACGGAATAACCCGGATTGAGGCTTTCCATTTTGGCGAAAACCTGCGCCTTGATGTTGTGCTGCTCGGTTAAGCGGTTGATTTTAACCAGCGGCGTGTTGCCGATTAGGCTTAAAATATTGTCGTAAAATTTCATTCTGCTCTCCAAAAAAATTCGGACAAATAAAAAGTGTAATCCCTGCAAATCAATGTGGCAAGAACTGCGGAAATCAGCCGCGAAAGCGCGAACGGGAAAAGAAGAAAATCAGCCGCAGAGACCACGCAAGAAAAGAGAGAAGGGAATTTACACGGATAACACGATTTTCGGGGATAAAAATATTTTCTGCTTATTCCGTTTATCGAGTATTTTTACTTATTCCGTTTATCAAGCCGCGACATTTACCGAATCTCCGTAAAATTTTCTCCGTGCTCTCTGCGGCTGATTTCGTTTTTATCCGTTCGCAGCGATTTTTCGACCTGAATCTTCTGTAGAATTTCCTGTCTTTTTTTCAATAATCGCGCCGGATTGTTTGTAATTATGGCGTGAATACCGATTTCCGCGGCGCGGCGAACCCACATCGGATTGTCAGCCGTCCAGATTATCGTCCGGATTCCTTCGCTTCCGGCTTTGCGGACGAGCTTTTCGGTCGCCAGCGAATAATGAAGCGAAAGCTCGTCGGCGCGACATTCTTTCGCGCACTCGATAAGGCGCGACTGCCTGCGCAGAAGCGTCAGGATTTTCGGCGCGAAAAGTGCGGCGGTCGAGGCTTCGGGCAGCAGTCTTTTAATTTTCTCGATGGCTTCGAGCTTAAAGCTTTTGAGAACGGTTTGCGGCAGAAAATCGGTTTGCCGGATAATTTTCGCCACGACTTCGGCAAGCGCCGAAATTTCCGACAGGCTGCCTTTCATTTCCAGATACAGGCGACCGCGATAGCCTTTCAGAAACGAGAAAAGATTCGCCAATGTCGGAACGGTTTCGCCGGAAAATTTTCCATCGGCGCGCGCCGGATTTCTGTCGTTAAACCACGCGCCGACGTCGAGCGTCTGCAATTCCGACGAGGTAAACTGCGAGGTGCGACCTTCTTTTTTCGCCATTCGCCGGAGCGTCGAGTCGTGAAACACCACCGGCACGCCGTCTTTCGCTATCCGCACGTCGAACTCGATGCCGTCCGCGCCGTCTTCGATGGCTTTCCGAAACGCCGCGAGCGTGTTTTCCGGCGCGAGCGCCGACGCGCCGCGATGCGCGATGATTAAAGGTTTGTTTCCGTTCGCGTGCATTCGTTCACAAAAGTGAAAAAGTGAAAAAGTGAAAAGGTGAAAAAGTTTGGTTGAATTGTCGCTCAACTCGCCTTTTTCACGCTTTCACTTTTTCACTTTTTCACTTTATTTCTTTTGCAAAAGAAATAGGGTTTTCGACCAGCCGATAGGCTCGGTAATCGGGAATTTATGATTGCCGACGATTTCAAAATAGCGCCCGCTGGTTTCGCGGACTTCTTCGAGCGAATGAGTTTTAAAGTTATACAAAACTTCCAGAACCGAGCTGACCAGCGACGGGCGCACGGGAATCAGAACGAGCGTGCCGTCTTTTTTCAAAATCCGCGCCAGCTCGCGCAAGCCGTTGTCGAGCGGCACGTATTCCAGCGCGCCGCAGGTCAGAACCACGTCGAAAGCCTCGTCCTGAAACGGGAGCGAGAGCAGATTGCCCTGAACCGTTTCCACGTCTTCCTCGGTCACCGCCTTGTCCTCGCGAAACTGCTGCTCGGCGACCGTCAGCGAGTTGTAGGAAATATCCAGCGCGAAGGTTTTTTTCGGGTGATAACCGGCGCTGTATAACGCGAGAGTGACCAGCCCCGTGCCCGAACCGGCGTCCAGCACCAGCGAATCGGGCTTAATGTCCAAATCGAGCGAGCGCAGGTATTTAGCCACCGAATCGCGGTAGCCGTTTATCTTCATCGCCAGATTCTGCACGTCGGCGATGCGGTCATACAAATCTTGCGTTTTACTCATCTTTTTCAATACTTGAGCCATTTTAAAATTTCCTAAGCAAAAACGGAAAATTCGCCGCCCGCTTTATTTAATTTACTTTTCCGCCAGAAGTTTTTCAATCATCCTTCTTAATTCTTCTTCTCTGCCGGCGCTCGTGCCGCTGTCAATGTAGCGAATCACGCCTTTGCGGTCAATCAAAACGGCGGTCGGAATTCCGTCCGCGCCGTAATTGTGGTGATTCAGCGCATCCTTTGCAAGCACGAAATCATACGGTATGCGGTGCTTCTGCCGGATGCCCGCGATTAAATCGGCTTCCGGCTTCTGCTCCGCCTTCGTGCCGTCGGGCACGGCGTAATAGCGTGTCAGACCGAGAATGACGAAGCCGTCTTCCCGAAAGGTTTCGTGCCATTCCGTGAGCTTCGGAAACGCGGCGATACACGGTCCGCACCACGTCGCCCAGAAATCCAGCAAAACGATTTTTCCGCGCAGCGCTGCCAGAGTTTTCGTCTGGGCGGCGGCGGGAAACCACTGGTCGATTCCGGCAAGCTCCGGCGCAGGCTCGCCGAGCATCCGGTAGTGCTTTTCGCGCAAGGTCAGGCGGCGCAGAACATCGTTTTGCAGCGTCTTATCGGAAAAATCTTTTTTCGCCTGATTCAGCGAAGCCCGATAAAATTCCAGCGCCGCGGGCTTGCGCTCGGTCTCGATAAAAAACTTAATCAACTGGTCAACGGCGTGATAATAAACGGCTGACGAATTGACCCGCGCGGCGGTTTTCTGCAAATCGGCGAGCGTCGCCTCGGCGTTTTTCCGGTCGCCGCTTTCCCGGTGGATTTCGTGCAGCGCCGTCGCCGCTTCCAGAGCTTCAGCCAGCGCCCGCGTGCGCGAAGCATTGTCCTGCAGCAATAAAGATTTTGCGGCTCGGTAAGATTCTTCGGCGTGAGCGGCGGCTCGGGCGTAATCTTTGGCGGCGCGATAGCTTTCCGCCAGCTCGCTTTCCATATTGAAACGCTCGCGCGCCTTGACCGGCTCGTTTTTGAGATAATCGCCCAGAAACTTTTCGGCTTCGTCAAAATTTTTGAGCCGTGCGGCGATAACCGTCATCACCGACCGCGCGGCTTGCAGATTTTCGCCCGCCGCGCCTTTCGTTTCAAAAAATTTTCTTAAAGCCTCGCTCGTCCCGTCGAAATTCTGCGCCAGCCAGTGCAGCATCCCGAGATAATAAAAATCCTCGCCCGCCAGCGTCGCCGGGCGCGCCAGAATCGTCGCGGCATAGCGCGCCGCAAGCTGTTTCTGCTCGCGCAGAGTTTGCCGGTAGAGCGCCTCGCTGTAGGGAATTTTCTTTTGCTGAAACTCGTCGAATTTCTTTTTTGAATAAGCGTTCGCCTCTTCATACATCGCTTTCGGCGACAGGGCTTCGCTTTCGGGAATCGAATCGGACGGCTGACCGGGGACGACGGCGCGCCCGGACTGCGCGGCAACCCGCTGCTGCCACGGCAAGGTGAGAGATAAAAGAATTAAGATTAAAACCAAAAACTTACGCATAGCTTTTTTTAGTCGAGAGTCGAGAGTCAAGAGTCGAGAGTTATAAATCAGGAATTCGATTAAGAATTTCCCGCTCTCGACTCGCCACTCACGACTCTCGACTGCCGCTTGCCGCCGGGCTGAAAATCTGCAAATAACGCGATTCTACATTCTTAACTATTTTGCGGGCAAGCGTTTCCGCCGTCAGCGGAGCGAGCAGAATGCCGTTGCGGTAGTGCGCCGTCGCCGCAAAAAGATTTTCCGCCGCTTCGGACAGCGCGCCCAAAACGGGCATTCCGTCCGCCGCCGCGAGCGGACGCAAGCCAGACCATTTATCGTTAATCTCTAAGTTAGCAAGGCTCGGCGCGATTTCCAAAGCGTGTTCGAGCAAAAAATCGATTCCCGCCTGCGTTACGCTTTTGTCAAAGCCGACGTCTTCGACCGTCGCGCCCGCCAGGATTCGCCCGTCCAGACGCGGGACGAGATAACCGCGCGGGCTGTAGATGACGTGGCGGAAAAAACGCCGTGCCGCCTGAAAACTCAGTATCTGCCCGCGAATCGGGCGTACCTCGAACGGCAAATCAGCGTTGCTTACCTTGACCAGCGACGTCCACGCACCGGCGGTCAGAACAATCGTCTCAGCCGAAAAAACGGCGGTTTCGGTCTGCGCGCCCGTCGCTTTGCCGTTCTCGACGATTAGATTTTTAACTTCCGCGTTTTCGATGATTTGAATCTCGTTCAGCGCGGCAAATCTTTGCAGGGCGAGCAGCAGCTTGCGGTTTTCGACCTGCCGGTCGTTCGGAAAAAACAAGCCTTCGCGCACGTCGGGCGAGACGAACGGCTCGCTGCGGCGAATTTCTTCCGCCGTCAGATATTCGACCGATAGCCCCGCGCCTTTCTGCCACAGGTAGCGGCGGTTGATTTCCTTTACGTCCGCGTCGGAAAAAGCCAGATAAAGCGTTCCGCTGCGGTCAAGCTCGATATCGATGCCGGTTTCGTCGAGCAATTCCGCGGCAAACTGCGGGTAAAGCTGGTTTGATTCGTGACAGAAATCGAAAAAATCGTCGAGCTTATCGGTTTCCGCCTGCGGCGCGAGCATTCCGGCGGCGGCAAAGGAAGATTCGCGCCCGACGCCGCTGCCGCGTTCGAGAATCGTTATCGAGCGCGCGCCCGCTTTTTTCAGGCTGCGCGCCAGCGCCAAGCCGATAACGCCGCCGCCGATGATTAAAATTTCCGAACTCATCTTTTCATTTAACATTTAACATTTATCATTTAACAAGCCGAGCCGCGTCTCCGGCGGTAATTGATAAGCGTTAAATGATAAATGTTAAATGTTAAATGCCCGGCAAATTGTTTTCGCCGTTTCTGGAAACCGGCGGCGAATGAGTCTTTCATAGAGCAACAGCGGTAGTGAGGGTCGGAAACGATTCTTTGGTCATATTCTCTTGACTCCTTTGGAAAAACGAAAAGGCTCGGAATTGCAGGCGTTCCGAGCCTTTTCGTTTTAAGCCGTGCCGGGAAAATCCTTTTCGACCCGGGCAGGCGGCGGGCGACGACGAGTCCGAAGCCGCGTGTTCGCCGAGCGCCCGGCGGGCGGGCGGATTGTTCCCGCGTAGAATTTTCCGGCTGCCGCGCCCCGCGACCATATCGACTGAATCCAAATAGGTTAAATCATTAATCGCATTCGTTTCTAAAATCTCGAAGCGGGAATTTTTAAAAATGCTGTTGAAAAAAAAATGAAAAAGGTTTATGAATAGTTTGTTCGTTTAAACAACAAACTAAGTGCGCGCCCTTTCAAAAAGACTTTTCGACCCGAATTTTTGCGACTATGAAAAAAATTTATCTGCATAAGGCTAAAAACCAGATTGCCCGCCCAAACACGATTCGCGGAATTAATAAACAAATCGTTTTAAATTACGTCCGCGACCGCGCGCCGATTTCACGGGCGGAGATAGCGCGCGAGACCGCGCTGCAAAGGTCGACCGTCTCGGCAATCGTCGACGATTTGCAGGACGCAGGACTAATCGAAGAAATCGGAACGGGCGATTCGACCGGCGGCAGAAAGCCGACTTTGCTGAAAATCAGAACCGGCGTGCCGGTCGCCGTCGGCATCGACATCACGCCGCGCCGGACGACGATCGCGACGGCTGATTTGTCCGGTCAGATTCTGGAAAAAGAAACTTTTCCGACCTCGCCGAACGCCAAGCGGATGTGTGAGCAAATCGTCGCCAAGGTCGCCAAATACGCCGAGCTGCACAGCGAGTTCGATTTGGAAGTCGGCATCAGCGTTCCGGGCATCGCCGACCAGGCGAGCGGAAACGTCGTTTACGTTCCGTATTTTCAATGGAGTAACTGGGACATCGCCGCGCAGATAACCGAAAAAACCGGCTTGCCCGTAATCGTCGATAACGACGCGAACGCCGTCGCGCTGGCGGAATTGTGGTTCGGCGAGGAAAGAATGAAAAAACACCGCAATTTTATAACGGTTCTGGTCGCCGACGGCATCGGGACGGGAATTATCTTCGACGGTCAGGTTTATCGAGGCGAAAAAGGCGCGGCGGGCGAATTCGGGCATATGATCGTCGGCGACAACGCGCCGGTCGAATGCTCGTGCGGCAGCCGCGTCTGCTGGGAAGCGCACGCCTCGGAAAAGGCGTCAATCCGTCGTTATCAAATGAGCAACGGCGCGCGCAAAGACGGCGGCGGCATCAACTTCGAACAGCTCATCAAGCTCGCGCACGAAGGAAAACCGGAAGCGACCAAAGCCCTGAAGGAAAGCGGGCAATATCTGGGCATCGGAATCTCGAACCTGATTGTCGGCTTCAGCCCGCAGGCGGTCGTTATCAGCGGCAATATCGTCAAAGCGTGGTCGTTAATCAAGGATGAGATTCAATCGCTGGCGGAAAGAAGCGTCCGGCAGGGCTTGGGGCGACCGACGATAACGGCGTCTTCGCTCGGCGACAGCCCGACTTTGATAGGCTCGCTGAGCCTGGTTTTAGCCAGAAAATTCGCTTCGGCAAATTAAATTCGCTTTTTGTCGATAATTTTGCAAATAAATCTTGACAAGTGTATCCAAATGTATTAAAACTTTGTTTGTTTCCACAACAAACTAAACCTGCATTTTAAAATCATATTGTTAAGTCGAGATTTTTATTAAATAAAAATCGTTTCAGAGAACTGTAAAAATTAGAGAATCCTAAAGCTAATAAGAGAGGATATTTGGATTATGAATAAATTGAGAGCATTAAGTCGGCACAGAGTGTTGGGCTTATTAGTGGCAATTCTGTGTTTGACGACAATGATAACGGCGCAAACCGAATCGGCAAGAGTTCAGGGAACGGTAACCGACCCGTCCGGTGCGGCAATCGCCGGCGCGACCATTACCATCACCGATTTGGGAACCAATCGCACGCTGACCGCCCAAACCAACGATGAAGGTAACTACTCGGTGCTGTCTCTACAGCCGGGACGTTATCAGATTTCCGTCACGCAGAGTAATTTTAAAACCACCAGACAGGAAGTAACGCTGGAAGTAGCTCAGAACGCCGTTTTGAATTTTTCGCTCGAAGCCGGCGCGGTCAGCGAAACCGTTACGATTACGGACGATACGCCGCTGGTCGAAGCCTCGAGCTCGGCAATCGGCGAGGTCATCCAGGGAAGACAAGCCGTCGAGCTGCCGCTTAACGGACGCAACGTTCTGGAGCTGGCTCGCCTGACGCCGGGCGTCACGCAGGGCGTGGTCGGCGGCTTTGCCTCGGGCGCGGGCGGCGACGCCGAAACCTATCGCGGCGGCAACACGGGCGGCGCGGCAATCAGCGTCAACGGTCAGCGCACGCAGGCGAACAACTACCTGCTCGACGGCGTCGACAACAACGAATCGCTGGTCAACACCATCAACATTTTCCCTTCAGCCGAAGCCATCCAGGAATTTCGCGTGCAGACGAATATGGCTCCGGCGGAATTCGGACGCGGCGGCGGCGCGATTATCAACGCCGTCATCAAATCGGGCACGAACGATTTTCACGGCAGCTCATACCTGTTTCTCCGCAACAGCGCGTTCGACGCGCGCCCGACGTTTTTCAACTCGGCAGAGGCTCAGCGCAGAACGCCGCTGTTTCGCCGCAGCCAGTTCGGCGGCACAATCGGCGGTCCGGTCATCATTCCGGGCTTCGGCGAAGGCACGCCGATGGTTCATAACTTAAGAGACAAGGTTTTCTTCTTTTTCAGCTATGACGGTCTGCGCCAGTTTCTGCCGCGCGCGACCGAGACGGCGACCGTTCCGACGGCTGAGTTCCGCAACGGAAACTTTTCGGCGCTCCCGACACAGCTTCGCGACCCCTTGAGCGGTCAGAACATCTGCGTCACCGGCACGACCACGAACGGCATCCTCTGCGTAAACGGCAACGGCATTCCGTATAACCGTCTCGACCTGCTTCCGGCTGGTCGTCTGAATCAGGCTGCGCTAAACTACCTGCGCGCCTTCCCGCTGCCGAATCGTCCCGGCTATCTGAACAACTTCGTCAACACGCGCAATCAGATTGACGGTCAGGACGTTTTCGATGTCAGACTTGACGGCACCATCAACACGAAAAATCAGATTTTCGGACGCGCCAGCTACGGTCGTTTCAATCAAACGGTCGAATCGCGCCTGCCGACGTTGCCCGCCGGTTTTGGCTCCGGCTCGAACCCGACCAGAACGAAAGCCGTCGTCGTCGGTCTGAACAGCGTTCTGACGTCCAATCTCTTTAACGAGCTGCGCCTTCAGGCGAACCATATTCGCTACGGATACGAACCGCCGTTCGGCGACCAGGCGTTGTCGGCGTCCCTCGGAATCGTCAACGCCAACCGCGACGCCAGCCTCGGCGGCGGCGCTCTTATCGGCGGCTATAACGGTCAGCTCGAATACACGGGCGACTACGGTCCGTATCGCGTTCCGCAGAACACTTATCAGCTGGTCGACAGCCTCAGCTACACGACCGGAAGCCACACCTTTAAATTCGGCGGCTCGCTGCTGAAACGCAACGTTCAGCTTTTCCGCCCGATTGCCGGTAAAGGATACTTTTTCTTATACGGAAACGGCGACCCGACGCAGTGCGGCGGCACGGCGGCAAATCCCGGCGGCACGACCCGTTTTGAACAGGCTGACCTGTTAATCGGTTTCGCCTGCCGCTACGACATCGGAATTCAGCAGGGCAGCGTCGGAACGATTACCTGGGAAAATTCCGCCTTCGTTCAGGACGATTGGAGAGCCACCCGGAAGCTGACTTTAAATCTCGGCTTGCGTTACGATTATCTGACGAATCCCTCGGAGCAGTATGGTCGCCAGTCTAATTTCGACCTGACGACGGGACGTCTCGTTCTGGCGCAGGGCAACAACGACACTTTGACCAATACGGACAAAAACAACTTCGGTCCGCGCATCGGTTTCGCGTATGATTTGTTCGGCAGAGGCAAGTCGGTCATTCGCGGCGGTTACGGTATTTTCTACTTCCTCGACCGCGGCGGCATCAATAACCAGCTGGCGCAGAACCCGCCTTATTCGGGCAGCTCCAGCTACAGCTACACCGCCGGTTACCGTATTACTTTTACCGGACAGGGTCCGCTGAACAACAACAACAACACGCTGGCGACGCAGCCGCTGCCGCTGCCGCAGGTCAATCTCGACCCGAGCTTTTTGAACAACCCGGTAAACGCGAACGTTCTGGCGGTCAGACCCGACAATAAAACGTCGAACGTTCAGCAGTTCAACATCCAGTATCAGCAGCAGCTGATGGGCGACACGGCTCTGAGCGTCGGCTACGTCGGCACGCGCGGTCGCAACCTGGTTCTTTACTACAATCTGAACGGGCGAGCCGTTACCGGCGCCGAGTCGATTCCGTGCCCGATTGCCGGCAGAGCGGTCGGCAGCTGCTATCCGGGAATCAGCTCGGTCAACGTTCGCGACGACATCGGCAGGTCGCAGTATGACTCGCTGCAGGTGCAGCTCGAACGCCGCTTTTCCAGAGGCTGGCAGTATATCGCTTCCTATACGTTCTCGAAAACGAAAGATAACGGCGAAGGCGCGTTCGACCGCGTCGCCGACCAGGGAATCAATTTCATCGAGCCTTACACCACGTCGAGACTCGATTTCCCGCACGTCTTTTCATTCCAGACGGTTTGGGAAGTTCCTTTCGGTCGCGGTCGCCAGTTCGGCTCGGATATTCCGGGCGTCGTCGACGCCATCATCGGCGGCTGGCAGGTCAACGCGATTTTCCGCGCCCAGAGCGGCAGCCCGTTTGACGTTCGTAACGGCGGCGTGCTGGTCGATTTGGTCGGCGACCCTTATACGGGCAACGATTCGCCGTTTCTGAAAACGAGCGCATTTCGTCCGGCTGCGAACGGAGGAGTCGGCAGCCTGGAGCGCAACTCGCTCCGCTCGCCGTCGCTTCGCCAGCTGAATCTCGGCATCACGAAAAACTTCGGCATCTACGAGCGTTTCAAAGCTCAGTTCCGCGCCGAGGCTTTCAACGTCTTCAACTGGTCGCAGCTCGGCGTCCCGAATACCGGCATCGACTTTAACAACACGACGATGACGAACAACAACACCAGCTTCGGATTCATCCAGGGCACGGCGCCGTATTCAAATCGTCAGCTTCAATTCGGACTTCGCTTGGAGTTCTAATTGAATATCGAAGATGCCGATTCAGCAACCGGCATCTTGTTATTTCTCCGGGCGTGGAACAAAATGTTTTCACGCCCTTTATTTTTATCTTTTCCCTTTGCGCGCTTTGCGCCTTTGCGGGAGCGTATTCTTAGAAACCCGCTCGTTCCGCAAAAGAGTTTTTTCGCAAAGGCACAAAGCGCGCAAAGAAAGTTCGTTGTGTTTCGGGCGGCGCGTTTCGATTCGTAATTCGTCATTATGAAAAAGACTTTTCGTTTGATTTTGCTTATCGGGATAGCCAATTTCGCGTGCCTGCTGACGGCGGCATCTGCGCAGAATCAAGCGCCGCAGGTTGAAAAAGTCGAGCCGCCGAACTGGTGGGCGAATCACACGATAAATCCGGTTCGGCTGCTCGTCCGCGGCGGAAATTTCCAAAACGCGCGGGTCGCTTCCCGAAACAATTTTTTAAAAATCTCCAACGTCAAAACAAATTCGCGCGGCGATTATCTTTTCTTCGACGTGACGATTTCGGCAAACGCGAAAGCCGGAAAATACGATTTTGAAGTTTCCGCGCCCGGCGGAAAAACCACGATTCCTTTTGAAATCTCCGCGCCGCTCGACGCGAAAACGAATTTTCAGAGCGTCACTAACGAAGACGTTATCTACCTGATAATGACCGACCGTTTCGCCGACGGCGACGCTTCCAACAACAATCCGAAAGACGCGCCCGCCTCGGCAAATAATCGCCGGAATTCGCGCGCGTGGCACGGCGGCGATTTTCAGGGCGTGATTGATAAGCTGCCGTATCTGAAGGACTTAGGCGTGACGGCAATCTGGCTGACGCCCTGGTATGACAACCCGAACGCGGCGAACGAATGCGACAAGCCGTGGTGTCCGTATACGAATTATCACGGTTATCACGCGATTGATTATTATGGCGTGGAAGACCATTTCGGCACGATGGCTGACTTGCAGAGAATGATTCGCGAAGCGCACCGGCAGGGCATCAAGGTCATTCAGGATCAGGTGGCGAATCACGTCGGCTTGCAGCACGCGTGGGCGAAAAATCCGCCGCTGGATAATTGGTTTAGCCAATTTTCTCAAAATTCGTTCAACAATTCGGTTCTGCTCTCGCCGAACGCGTCGCGAAGCGAGAGAGACAACCTGCTGAAAGGCTGGTTTAACGAGTTTCTGCCCGATTTGAATCAGGACGAGCCGGAAGTTGCGCGCTACGAAATTCAAAATGCGCTCTGGTGGATTGCGATGACCGGAATCGACGGCATCCGCCAGGACACGATTCAATATATGCCGCGCCCGTTTATCCGCGATTGGTCGGCGGCGATTAAAAAACAGTATCCGAAACTTTATTTAGTCGGCGAAGTCTTCGAGCGCGATTCGGCGCAGACCGCTTTTTTTCAGGGAGGAAAAACCGGCTGGGACGGCGTTGACACGAATCTGCCGAGCGTTTTCGATTTCAAATTGTGGGAAACCTCGCAGGAAGTTTTTACCGGAAAGAAGCCCGTCCGCGCGCTGCGCGACGTTTTAAAATACGACGGGCTTTACCCGAACATCAACAACGTGACGACTCTAACGAACAATCACGACACCGACCGTTTTATGTCGCTCAAGGGCGCGACGCTCGAAGGCGCGATGCTGCACACGGCTTTTATTTTATCGACGCGCGGCATCCCGCAGCTTTATTACGGCGAGGAAATCGCGATGACCGGCGGTCACGACCCCGACAACCGCAAAGACTTCGCAGGCGGCTGGCGCGAGGATAAAATTAATAAATTCACCCGTGAAGGCAGAACGGCGGATGAGCAAAGGATGTTCCAATGGACGCAGGAATGGATAAAGATACGGCGTAATAGCTTAGCCTTACAAAAAGGGAAAACAATCGACTTGTATTACGATAATGATGTTTATATTTTCGCCAGAACTTTACTTATAACTGACATAACTGACACGGTAATCGTAGCTATTAATAAAAGCGAGCAGCCAAAGGAAATTTCTTTAAATGGAATTTTTCCTAAAGGAGATTTGGTAAGATTGCCTTTAAAAGGCAGAAATCTTGTCGAGTTTACCGGCGAGAAGAATACTCTCCGGCTATTACCGAAAAGCGCGGTTGCCTTTGGAGTTCACTAAGAATTAGTTTACAAGGGCTTTTAAGTTTCCAATTAATTATGAATTTTCCCAGAGCAAGCGGTATTTTATTGCATCCCACGTCTCTGCCGGGCAGATACGGCATCGGCGATTTAGGCGCGGAAGCCTTTAAATTCGTCGATTTTCTGGCGCGCGCGCGTCAGACTTACTGGCAGGTTCTGCCCTTAGGTCCGACCGGATACGGCGATTCGCCGTATCAATGTTTCTCGGCGTTTGCCGGAAACACGCATCTGATTTCGCCCGAAAAGCTGGTCGAGGACGGATTTTTGACTTTCGAGGAAATCAATCAAAAGCCGGATTTCCCGGCTGACCGCGTCGATTTCGGCGCGGTTTACGAATGGAAAAACTGGATTTTGCCGAAAGCCTACGAGCGTTTTCGCGCGACGACGAGCGTCGATTTGCGCGGAAAATTTGAAACGTTTTCTCAGCAGAACGCGGCGTGGCTCGACGATTACGCGCTGTATCGCGCCGTCAAATTTTCGCAAGACCAAAAAGCCTGGTATGAATGGGACGAGCCGTTGCGCCTGCGCGACCGAAACGCTCTCGACTGGGCGCGCGAGCGGCTGCGCGAGGAAATTCAGGCGCAGAAATTCTACCAGTTTTTGTTTTTCCGGCAGTGGTGGGCAATTAAAGATTACGCCGCCGCGAGAAATATAAAAATCGTTGGCGACGTGCCGATTTTCATCGCGCTCGATTCGGCGGACGTCTGGTGCAATCAGGCGGATTTCAAATTAAACGCGGACGGCTCGCCGCAAGTCGTCGCCGGAGTTCCGCCCGATTATTTCTCGAAAACCGGGCAGCTCTGGGGAAACCCGATTTACAATTGGGAAAAAATGCAGGCTGAAGGCTTCGGCTGGTGGATTGAGCGCGTCCGACACACTTTGAAAACTGTCGACATCGTGCGCGTCGACCATTTTCGCGGTTTCGCGGCGGCGTGGGAAGTTCCGGGCGGCGACCTGACGGCGGAAAACGGGCGCTGGGTCAACGTGCCGGGCAAAGAATTGTTTAACGCTCTGAAAAACGCGCTCGGCGATTTGCCTTTCTGGGCTGAAGATTTGGGCGTGATTACGCCTGACGTCGAAGAATTGCGCGACGGTTTCGGCTTTCCGGGAATGCGAATTTTGCAGTTCGCCTTCGGCGGCGACCCGAAAAATCACGATTTGCCGCACAATTATATAAAAAACTGCGTCGCCTACACCGGAACGCACGACAACGACACGACCGTCGGCTGGTTTTCATCCGAGGCGGGCGCAGGCTCGACGCGCGACGACGCGCAGATTCGTCGCGAGCGCGAGTTTTGTCTGAAATATCTGGATTCCGGCGGCTATGAAATTCACTGGGATTTTATCCGGGCGATTTGGGCTTCGGTCGCAAATACGACGGTTGCGCCGATGCAGGATTTACTCGGCTTGGGCAGCGAAGCGCGGATGAATCTGCCCGCGTCGAGTTCGGGAAACTGGTATTGGCGCTTTCGCGACGGCGATTTGTCGGACGAAATCGCGGCTAGATTAAGAGAATTGACGGAAATTTACGGGCGCGTATGAGCAGTAGCAGCAACAACACCGGCAACAGTGGCGGCGACGGCGGAAAGTTTTACCGGAAGATTCCTTCTTTCGTCTGGATTTTGATAATCGTCGGCGGAGTCGCGCTTTTTATCGGCGCGATGCTGGCGGGCTTTTACGCTCTGGCGTTTGTCGAAGGCGTTGCTTCCGTCATTTTGCTGGTTTGCGGCTGGGCGGCTTTTCGCGTCGGAAACAACTCGCCGAATCTCGAAAGCAGCAGCTTCGGAGTCGCGGTGATTATAACCTTTTTCGCGCTAATGGGCGCGTCGCTCGACCAGACGGGCAATTATTTTTACAACCAGCCGATGGAATGGATTTTCTGCCCGGCTGAAAGCAAACTGGTTCGCGAGGTCGTCACTCGCGCGATACGCGGCGGCGTTGCGCTTTCGCAGATTTCCACGTGCGTCGCCGACTCGGGCGGCGCGGTTTTGCGAAATATTTCCGGTTTCGAGCAGTTTGCGTTTCGTTTTTTTGAATACGTTCTGATTGGCTACGTTCTGCTCGGCGCGAGCCGTCTTTACACGAGGATAAAATCATCGGTCAAGGCAAATCGAAGGAAAGGCGCGCGCGTCTGAATTCGTTAAAATGGGTTAGGTTATGAAAAATAAATTACGCTCTTTTGTTTTTTTACTGCTTACTGCTTACTGCTCGCTGCTCGCGGCTTACGCGCAAGCTCCGGCGGTGGAAAAAATCGACCCGCCGAACTGGTGGGCGAATATGACGATAAATCCGGTGCGCGTTTTGGTGCGCGGAAAAAATCTCGCGGGCGCGAACGTCGTTGCGCCGCAGGGAAGCGGTTTGCGGGCTTATAATTTTCGCGCCAGCGAGAACGGAAATTATCTTTTCTTCGACGTGGAAATCGCGCCGGGCGCGCGCGCCGGAAGATACAATTTCAGAATCGAAACCAGAGCCGGAACAGTCAATGCGCCGTTTGAAATCAGCCAGCGCATCAACCGCGCCGGACGCTTTCAGGGCTACACGCCGGACGACGTGATTTATTTTCTGCTGCCCGACCGCTTCTCGGACGGCGACCGCTCGAACAACGACCCGCCGAAGTCCAGAGGCTTGTACGACCGCTCGAAAGGTCGGCATTATCACGGCGGCGATTTGCAGGGCGTGATTGATAAACTGCCGTATCTGAAAAGTCTGGGCGTGACGGCAATCTGGACGACGCCCGTCTACGACAATAACGACCGACCCGACACGAAGGAAGTTTACGAGGGCGTGCCGGAAACGACCGGCTATCACGGCTACGGCGCGATTGATATGTATGCCGTGGACGAGCATCTGGGCGATATGTCGAAGCTGCGCGAGCTGATTGATAAAGCGCACGCTCTCGGAATCAAAGTCATTCAGGACCAGGTGGCGAATCACACCGGACCGTATCACGTCTGGGCGAACGACCCGCCGACGCCTACGTGGTGGAACGGCACGGTCGAGAATCACATCTCGAACAACTGGCAGAAATGGACGGCGATGAACCCGCGCGCCACGTATCAGACGCAGCGGCGAAACATCGACGGATGGTTTATCGACATTCTGCCCGATTTTAACCAGAACGACCCGGAAGTCGAAAGATATCTGATTCAAAATTCGATTTGGTGGCTGGAAATGAACGGCTTCGACGCGATTCGGATGGACACGCTGCCGCACGTTCCGCGCAGCTTCTGGCAAAAATGGGGCGGCGCGATAAAACGCGAATATCCGAACGTCAACATTTTGGGCGAGCTTTACGACAGCGACCCGGCGCTGATTTCCTATTTTCAGACCGGGCGGCGGGGGCACGACCAGATAGACACCGAGATTGACACGCTTTACGATTTCGCGCTCTTTTACCCGATTCGCAACGCCTTCGCGCAGGGAAAAAATATCCGCGAAGTCTCGCAGATGTTTTCCAGAGACTGGCTTTATCCGAACCCGGAAGTTCTGACGACATTCCTAGGCGTTCACGATATGCCGCGCTTTATGAACGAAACGGGTGCGACCCGCGAAGGCTTGAAGCTGGCGCAGACGCTGATAATGACCTCGCGCGGAACGCCGCTGCTTTATTACGGCGACGAGCTGGCGATGCCCGGCGGCGGCGACCCGGACAATCGCCGCGATTTTCCGGGCGGATTTCCCGGCGATGCGCGAAACGCTTTCACCAACGCGGGCAGAACGCCGGAAGAACGCGACGTCTGGAATCATCTCGCCCTTCTCGGAAAATTGCGCGGCGAGCTTGAGCCTTTGCGCAGAGGAAAAACGCTCGATTTGCTCGACGAGGAACAGCAGATGGCTTACGCGCGCCTGACCGACCGCCAAGCCGTCCTGATGATTTTCAACAACGACACGAAACCGGCGGAAGTCGCCTTCGACGTTTCGATGATAAAGCAGTTTCCGGCGAACGCGACTTTGACCGACCGGCTCGACAAACTGCCGGATTTTAGAATCAATAACGGCGGCGTCAGAGTTACGATTCCGGCGCGGACGGCGGGAATTTTTACGGTCAAACAATGAAGACGAAGGATTTATCGGAGCAAACCGCGCTCGTTACGGGCGGCGCGACCGGCATCGGGCGCGCGTTTACCGAAGCCTTGCTCGCGAACGGAATCGGCGCGGTAATTATCGCCTCGCGGCGGCAAAGCGTTTTAGATGAAGCGGCGCGCGAGCTGAACGCAAAATTCGGCGACGGCAGAGTTCTCTCTTATGCTTTCGACGTTCGCAATCGCGCGGAGACGGAAAATCTCGTCCGTTTCGCGCTCGAAAAACGCGGCGCGGTTGACGTTTTGATAAGTAATTCCGGCTTAGCCGTGCCGGAAACCGTGACGGAAATCACGGACGCGGGCTGGAACACGGTGCTGGAAACAAATCTGCGCGGCGCGATGTGGCTCGTGCAGATGCTTTTGCCGCGAATGTTCGAGCAGGATTTCGGCGACGTCGTCAACGTTTCGTCGCAGGCGGGAAAAAACGGCTACGCCGACGTGCCGTCGTATTGCGCCTCGAAATTCGGTCTGCTCGGCTTTGCCGAATCCGTCCGCGACGACGTTAAAAAACGCGGCGCAAACATCCGCGTTTTCAATTTCTGTCCCGGTCTGGTCGATGTCGAAACGCCGCCGGAAGAAGCACCCCGCGCGGGATTTATTCACGTCCGAAATATGGCAAAGACTTTGATTTACGCGCTTTCGCTGGACAGAGACGTGATTTTGGAAGACATAAACATTTATTCTCGTTGAAGAAAGAAAAGGAGAAGACGGAAGACGGAAATTAATAGTCGGTAATCGTTAAATTTTCCTTCTGACTGCCGGCTGCCGATTTCCGACTACTAAAACCTATGCAAAACAAACCGCGACTTAGTTTTTGGCAAATCTGGAATATGAGTTTCGGATTTCTCGGCATTCAAATCGGCTTCGGTTTGCAGCAGGCGAATATGTCGCCGATTTACAAGTATCTCGGCGCGGAAGAAAGCAAGCTGCCGTATCTGTGGCTGGCTGCGCCGGTGACGGGTTTGCTGATACAGCCGATTATCGGCGCGATGTCGGACAGAACCTGGAACTCGCTCGGGCGGCGGCGACCTTATTTTCTGGTTGGCGCGATTTTGTCGAGCATCTGTCTTTTCCTGATGCCGTTTTCGACGGCGGTTTGGATGGCGGCGCTGCTTTTGTGGCTTCTGGATTTCAGCATCAACACGAGTATGGAGCCGTTTCGCGCCTTCGTCGGCGACAAGCTGCCCGAAGAGCAGCGTACCACGGGCTTTGTGATGC
>JALZHR010000520.1 GCA_030860665.1 Acidobacteriota bacterium | reverse complement strand
CAGTCCTTAAACACGCCGGAAACGAACATTATGACCGCCGAAGACCCGGTGGAATTCAATCTGCCCGGCATCAACCAGGTGCAGATGAAAGAGCAAATCGGCTTGAACTTCGCCGCCGCTCTGCGCTCGTTCCTGCGTCAGGACCCGAACATCATCCTCGTCGGCGAAATCCGCGATTTCGAGACGGCGGAAATCGCCATCAAAGCCGCGCTCACGGGACATATGGTGCTTTCGACGCTGCACACGAACGACGCGCCCTCGACCATTTCGCGTATGGTCAATATGGGCATCGAGCCGTTTCTGGTCGCCACCAGCGTCAACATCATTCAGGCGCAGAGACTTATTCGCCGCATCTGCAAGGAATGCAAGGAAGAAACTCACCTGCCGGTCGAAGCTCTGATTGAAATCGGATTTTCGCCCGAAGAAGCGCCCGAAATCAAGACTTATAAAGGTAAAGGCTGCCAAATCTGCAACGGCACGGGCTACAAGGGGCGCGTCGGTCTCTACGAGGTTATGGAAGTGACGGACGAGCTGCGCGAGCTGATTATTATCGGCGCGAGCGCCATCGAGCTGCGCAAAAAAGCTATCGAGCTCGGAATGATAACTTTGCGCGAATCCGGTCTTTATAAATTACGTGAAGGAATAACAACGATTGAGGAAGTAGTTAAGGAAACGGTTCTTTAACGAGGGAATTGGAGGAAGTAGCAGTATGTTGCGAGCAATAGCGTTATCGTTAGTCTTACTGGTGTCGCTCGGCGTGATAATCCCGATGGCGACCAATCACTCGGAAGCCGGTCCGAAATATCACAAAAAGAAAAAGAAAAAACTAAAAAAATATTCAAAAGCGTGGTGGAAATGGTATCGCGCCAAACAGCGCCGACAGAAAACCATCGCCGCCCGCAAGCGCGCTCTGCGCCTGCGCCAGATGCAGCTGGCTAAAGAAAGAGGCGTGAACGATTCGTCGGCGGAGAAAACGGAAACGGCAAAATCCGTTAAATCCCTGAAGGCTAATCAGAAACCGGAAGAACCGGCGAAGACGCTTCTGCCTTCGGGCGAAACCGCTCCGAAAGGCTGGAAGAAAAACCAGGCGACGGAAGGCGAGCTGCAATTTCGCGTCGATGACGACAGCGGAAAAACCATCGGTACGGCTTCGCTCGGCGTCGTCGGTCCGGCGGTCGGCGCTGACAATAACGTCGGGCGCAACAAAACCGTCGGCGGCGTTCAGACCAGCGCGCTGCGCCGCACGGTAATCGACCGGATGATGAAAGAGCAGGGCTGGGTCGTCAACGATTATCAGAAGGAAGTCGGCGGCAAAAGAGTTTACGTCGTCGTCGCCCAATCGCCGGGCGCAAACGGGCAGATTCAATCGCGCACCTTCTATTTCGCCGAAGTCGAAGGACGCATTTACAGCCTCGCCACCAACGCCTCGGACAACGATTCGGAGCGCATCGCCCAGGAATCCGAAAAAGTCCTCAACTCTCTCCAACAGCGCGCCAGTCGCCCCGTTCAGCAAGCCGAACTTAGATAAATAAATAAAGTCGGGAGTCAGGAGTCGAGAGTGGAGAGTCAAAAAAACAATTAAAATTGACTCTCGACTCTTGACTCTCGACTCACTACTCAAAAAAATTATGAGCTACGAGCAACAAAATCCTGAATCGCAAGTGACGCTGCCCGACCTGCTCCGACGAATGACGGAAATGGGCGGCTCCGATTTGCATCTGACGACCAATTCGCCGCCGCAGGTTCGCGTTCACGGGCATCTGCATCCTTTGACGGAATTTCCGCCGCTGACGCCCGCGCAGACCAAGCAGCTTGCCTATTCGGTTTTGACCGACGCGCAAAAGCACCGTTTTGAGGAAAATCTGGAGCTGGATTTTTCTTTCGGTTTAAAGGGAATGTCACGTTTCCGCGCCAATCTTTTCAACCAGAAAGGCGCGGTCGGCTGTGTTTTCCGCGCGATTCCCTACGAGATTAAATCGTTCGACGCTTTGGGCTTGCCGCCGGTCGTCTCGGATATGTGCAAAAAACCGCGCGGGCTGATTCTGGTCACCGGTCCGACCGGCTCGGGTAAATCGACGACGCTCGCTTCGATGATTGACAAAATCAACATCGACCGTCACGACCACATCCTGACCATCGAAGACCCGATCGAGTTTCTGCACAATCACAAAAACTGCGTCGTCAACCAGCGCGAAGTCGCCGCCGACACGCACAGCTTCGCGCACGCGCTGCGCACCGCGCTGCGCCAGGACCCGGACGTTGTTCTGGTCGGCGAAATGCGTGATTTGGAAACTATCGAGATGGCTCTGCGCATCGCCGAAACCGGGCACTTGACTTTCGCCACGCTGCACACGAATTCAGCCGCCTCGACCATTAACCGCATCATCGACGTTTTTCCGGCTGAACAGCAGTCGCAGGTTCGGACGCAGCTCTCGCTCGTTCTCGAAGGCATTCTCTGCCAATCGCTGCTGCCGAAAGCCTCTGGCGACGGGCGCGTGATGGCTCTGGAGATTCTGATTCCGAATTCGGCTATCCGCAACCTGATTCGCGAGGACAAAATTCACCAGATTTATTCGATGATGCAGACCGGGCAGGATAAATTCGGGATGCAGACGTTTAATCAGGCGCTCGCCACGCTTTTCCAGAAACGCCTGATTTCGCTCGACGTGGCGATGCAGCGTTCGTCGAATCCGGACGAGCTCAAAGAATTAATCGAGCGCGGCGCGGGCATTAATCAATCTTACGGCGGGCAGACAAAACCGGGTATGCCGCCGCAAAATCACGCCAGCCCGTATGCTCAGGGTCGCCCCATCGGACAGCGCCCGCCGATTCGCTAAAAATTAAGAATTCAAAATTAAAAATTCAAAATTAGCAAACGCTCGATTCTTAATTTTCAATTTTTAATTGTTAAAAACAGGAGCTAGAGACGAAAAATGCCAACATTTGTTTATAAAGGTCGAAATCGCTTGAATGAAATGGTTTCCGGCGAGCGCGAAGCCGCCAGCCAAGACGAGCTGCGCGCGCTTTTGCGCCGCGAGCAGGTCGTCCTGACGCAGGCGTCGGAAAAGGGGCGCGAGTTCAGCATCCCGAAGCTCGGCGCGAAGAAAAGGGTCAAAGCCAAAGAGCTTTCGGTCTTTACGCGACAGTTTTCCGTGATGATTGACGCCGGTCTGCCGCTCGTCCAGTGTCTGGACATTCTGGCGCAGCAGCAGCAGAATCCTTTTTTCAGAGACGTTTTGAACCAGGTTCGGCAAAACGTCGAAGAAGGCTCGACGCTGCACGCCGCGCTGCAGAAACACCCGAAAGTTTTCGACAATCTTTACACTTCGATGGTCGAAGCGGGCGAAACGGGCGGCGTTCTGGATTTGATTCTCCAGCGTCTGGCGACTCTGATTGAAAAAGTCGTCAAATTAAAACGCAGCATCGTCTCGGCTTCGATTTATCCGGCGGCGGTTATCCTCGTCGCCATCGCGGCGGTCGCGATTATTATGGTCGTCGTCATCCCGCAGTTCGAGCAAATCTTTCTCGGACTTCTCGGACCGGGCGAAGCCCTGCCGCTCCCGACGCGCATCGTGATGGGAATTAGTAACTTTCTCGCCGGTTGGGGCGGAGTCGCGTCGCTGGTCGCCTCGATTTGCGCGGCGGTAGGCGTCAGATATTATTACAAAACCCCGAAAGGTCGCCACCAAATCGACGCGCTTCTGCTGAAGCTCCCGATTTTCGGCAGCATCATCCGCAAAATCGCCGTCGCCCGCTTCTCGCGCATTCTTTCAACCCTTCTCTCTTCCGGCGTCCCCATCCTGCAATCTCTCGAAATTACTGCGAAAACCGCCGGCAACGTCATCGTCGAAGACGCGATTATGAAGGTTCGCGCCGGCGTCGAACGCGGCGAAAACTTCGTCGAGCCCTTAAAAGCCACCGAGGTCTTTCCGCATATGGTCGGACAAATGGTCGGCGTCGGCGAACAAACCGGAGCCCTCGACGCCATGCTCGGAAAAATAGCCGACTTCTACGAAGACGAAGTCGACTCGGCAATCGCCGACCTGCTGGCATTAATCGAACCCGCACTGATTGCCTTCCTAGGCGTAACTATCGGCTCAATCGTAATCTCAATGTATCTGCCGCTGTTTACATTAATCGGAAAACTCGCAAGCGGCGCGAAGTAACCTTAGGGTTATTCATAACTCGCCAATTTGGTTATTCGTAACTCGCCAAATGGTTATTCGTAACTCGCCACCTTTAGTTAAAAAGGCAGTAATTGTTATTACTGCCTTTTTACTTTATTTCTTTCGGTTATTCGTATTTCTTTAGCGGTATTTAATTCATCTAACATTCGACTGTGATAGTGTCTCAATCTTATGGTGCTATTTTATTGTTTGTGTGATTATGCCTTCCGGTATTCATAAATTGCACAAATGGATATTCATAAATTGCACTTTCGGATATTCATATTTTGCATTAACTGTAAATGCAGTAACTAATAGTTATTACAGTTATTCGTAGTTCCCCAATTGGTTATTCGTAATTCGTCGCCCCTAGGAAAAAAGGCAGTAATTGTTATTACTGCCTTTTTTCATTTATTTCTTTCAGTTTTCATAGTTCGCTAGTTGGTTTTATTCAAGTGAAGACTAAGAATATCCTTAACGGTATTTAATTCACTCACTTCGGGTATTTAATTTACTCATGCCTAGCCGAACTGAACAAAAACATTTGTAGAAAAAGGAAGCATTTATTGTCCAACTGTCCCTTTTTAATTTATTATCGCGCCTTAAATAACTTTGAAACGTTACGGTCAAATCTAGTTCGGCTCTCTAAAGAAATACTTGTGTTTAAGGTAAATCAGTTCAACAACTCTTTGATTAAAAGGCTGAACGATGTCTTTGGCGAAAACCTCAGTGGATTTTTTACCTAAGAGAACCAAAAAATCTTCTTGTTTCTTCTTTTTCTCGTCGTTTAATCGTTTTAACTCCGATTCGTATTGAGAAATAACCTGTTTATCAATTAAATACTTTTCCCTTTCGGCTTTGAGCGTGGTCTTGATTGATTGAATTTTATTCTCAATGTCCTCATCTTTCGGCATCATAATAGTTACTCTTGACACCAGAACTAAGTTTCTCGACCATACCGCATTCCAATACGCATTGGAAATCGAGCCGGTTTTTACAGCGGGCGATTCTTCCCCTAAGTTAAAAGCCGTTTTGCCGTTCTCCTGCATTAAAGCGGAAACTTCAGCAACCGAATTCGGATTGAACACCAACGTCTGTTCACTCGCAATCTGACTCAAATTATTACCAATCCAGAATTTTTTGATAAAAGTCGGTTTCGATCTGGTACCCTCGTTTGCCATTGGCGTAAACATCCCGACCGCATCGATAACTGATTTCGAGACAGGGACACCGTTTACGCCGCGGGTTTGCTCGTAAAACCATTTATCTTTTTCGAGTTGAGTACGAATGTTAAAATCTTCAGGATATTGAATTTCTTGATTTGATGCCTTTTTCCAGTAGTCTAGTGCGAGATCGTTTCCAACCGCATTTCGAACAATTATCTGAATCCAGTTCCGTGAGCGCTGCAGTCCTTCGCCGATAGTCATACATTCTTCCGGCTCCGGCATTTCTTCAAAAACATAGCCGTTCGGACTGCGCGCCTGGGAAGAACAAACTTCAGTATCTAAACTAACTTTTCTGGCATCAAGCGCCGCCGTTACGTTTATAATCTTTGCGATTGATCCCAAAAACGTCGGGTAATTAACGTACAGCCGATTCGGAATGATACGGTCTCTTTCAAAGCGGGTCGCAACGGATGCTGCAACGCGTCCGGTCTCGTCGCTGACTACGCTCTCGACCAAAAGGTCAAAGGGGAACGGATTTTTTTTCGAGCTTATTTTTTCGTCCAGCAACTTCTTGATTTTGGAAATCGACACGTCTTCTCCTTTATTCTCAGCAGTCAGCCTTCCGGTTTCAATCAAATTGGCCAGATCACTTTGCAAGCTGCTGATGGTCGACGTAACGACGGTAATCTTTAAATCCTTGAGTTGCGCGTAAGTCAGTTTTTTGTCGGCAATTATCTTTGAAACTTCTTCTCTAAGCGCTTCTCTTTCCATAATTTGGAGATTTTCGGAGGAAAGTTTATCGTCCTCATTAATGCGAAGCGCCGGTATCAGTGCCTTGAATTCTTCGAGTTTGCCGATTAATTCCGCCTCGGAAGGTTCAGCAGGTGCAGGCGCGAGATTAAATAACTTCTTGAAATATCTGCCTATTCTATATTCGGAATTTTCGGTTGGAGTCGTGGGAATCTTCTCGCTCGCGCCTCGGTATTTTTTCGCTTGTTCCGTTCGTCCTTCGCTTTCTAATTTTTCAGCGTAGGCGAGCAGGGCCTTTTTAATTCTATTCAAGTATTTTCTGCTGCGGTTAACTAATTTTTGATTTTCCGAAGCCGTTCTTTTGGCAGGCTTTTTCTGCAGTATTTTCAGCAATGCCGGCTCGCGCGGCGCAATCGCTAGGGTCGCCTGCTCAATAGGAGTTAAATCTTCTATTTTCGGCTTGTTAAAGAAGGCGTGCGCGGCGGCGCTGTAGCCACGTATGGTTTCTTTGGTCTGATCGGCATGACTTAATTTCCCGTTCTTAACTTCCGTCATCTCAGTGCCGAAGTTAGTTTCCGATGCCCATCTCAAAACAATCTCATCTTTCGTGAAATGCTCCAGTAATGCCTGTGCCAGATAAGCTGAAGCGACACGTCTCTTGAGTTTAAGGAGCAAATCCCATTTGCGCTCGAAAAATTCACACGCAGTTTCCCAGTAAGTTGCTGCCTCGGCGTTTTCTTCCCGCCTTTGTGTAGGCTTCGTAGATGTCGGCGGATTTTTCGTGTCGATCAGGGCAATTTTGGCGTACTGCTCGAACGGCGTGCTTGCTCCTTGAAAATTATCGCCGCCGAGCCCGACGATCTTCAACCCGGATTGAGCGGCGGCTCTCGTCAACCCGACAAAGTCCGTACCTTGATTCCAGGTTTCGTAAGTTCGGCTGCCTTCAAGTTGAAGAAGAAATTTTATTCCGTCCAACTCCAGATTGCTTCGATTCAGCAATAGTCTTTGGCGAACCTGCTCTTCAACTTCGCCCTGTGCGTTAATCTTAAAGATGACTTTTGGATTGAAATAAATTTCCGCTTCGGAAACGCTGTTTCCGGATTCGTCGAAAATCTCCGTAACAATCGGCTTTTTGTTCGTCATTTTCAAGTTAAAAACGTAACTCGGCAACGGCGGCACCTGGCGGATAAATCCGTTCCTGATGTTTAGACAATACGCGCGCGGCGGTAGTTGGCTAAACGTTACCGATTTATCCTGATTAATGTCTTTACAGGTTGCTGAAGAATTGATGACGTCAGTTCTGATAAAAAGTCTATTTGCCATCGCCTCCATGTCGTCGCCGACGCGCAGAAATTCTGGCTCGGCGTAAATAATGACGTCCTGCGTGACGCGATTGTTTTTAATCAATTCCTTGTTTGCCTCGACAGTCCGGTTCGACGTGTAAGTCAGATAGCTCGAAGCGACGCAGACGAGCAGCAGAAAATAGGCGGTAAATTGATGCTCTGTTTTCATAATCCCTAAATTAAAAGAAAATTGAATATAATGCCTTCGCCAGTCTCGGCAGAAAAGATTCGCGTTTGTCTTGTTTGTTGCTTGTGTCAGCAGTAGTAACGAACTTTCCAACGAAACGCATCGCTAAAATTGCGACGGCAACAACGAACGTCGCGATATTAAAGGCAATTGTCCAGCGCGCACCTAAGGCTAGGACGGCGAAAACACATAGCGCCGCGACAATCAGAAATGCAGCCGTCATAAAGACAATTCCAAAAAAAACTTTCTTAATAAATCTCTTCATACTATTCCTCCATAAAGAAGCATTTGCCCGGAATGGCAATTAATAAAATTTATTGGTTGAAGTCGTCCGAAAACTATGGCGCACCGGATGAGTAGCTCTTTCGCGTTAATCCGAAGACGAGCAATCCGATTAGTGAAATAATACCGAGCAGAGTCAGCTCATCATTGTCGAAACCTAATAGCGACAGGCGGCTTGGTTTTATGGCGGCGGATTGACAATCTTCGGATTTTCGTTTGTTTCGTTCTTGTTTTCGACGCGGTCTGTTTTGGGAAGATGAGCATCCGAATTGACACGTTTTAACGTTATCGTAAAGCTCAAACACAACGGCAAATTTACACGCGATGCGTTTTGCCCTGTCGGGATTCAGAGCACAAAGTGAGACGACAATCGTAATCACTACGAGCCAGGTATTGATTTTCGTATAGCTTTTATTTTTCATGTCTTTTCCAAAGCAGTAATGTCTGTGGGCTTTCCGAAGTTGACATTCGCCTGGAAAAAACTTAGTATCAAGAGTTTGTATCAGGTGCAGTCAAAATCGGCTGTACTAAAGGCCAGTCAAATAAAATTGACGGGTCTACCAAACGAAAGCAAATCTAGTCGGAGCCTAGGAAACTTGATCGGATTTGCTTTCGTATCTTTTATCGTTTGCGATAGGGGTCTTAACCCCAGATTAAACGATATCCGAAAATAAAATAAAAGCGCAAGTTATCACCCAATACAAAAAATTAATATTTTTTGTATTATATTCAGTTTTTATGAGTTAACGTTTTTCTTAAAACAAGCAATGTTCCCACATAAATTCGACCGGCTTAATATTCTGAACTTTATCATCAATCATTTTTATGAGCGGTTCGATAAAGAACTACAGTCCAATCAACTGAGAAACAGACAAAAAGAGTTTGCAAATAAAATCAGTATTTCCCAAGGAACTGCTTCCCGAATGCTTAGTGAAGGGAAATTCACCAAGAACACGCTTACTAAATTCTGTCAAGGGTTTAAGTTCTCTCAGCAGCAGGCGGATGCACTTGTTTGGCTTCTAAGCGGAAAACCGTACAACGATTTTGCGAAAAAAAAGACTATCTTAGAAATTCTTGATGACGTAGTCAGAGTTGAATTAGATGAAGCTAATCATAATCTAATAACTGCCGTCGAAAGCCAGACAGGTCTTGCTAATGACGATAATGAAGACGGAATTCATGCGTTAAAGCATGTCGAAGAAGAAAAAAACATTTTCTTTAATAAAATTAATGTCGAAATAGCCGGAACAAAGGGATTTTTTGATAGAAAGTTCGCCAACAAGACTTTTGACGAGCATAGTGCGATGCTGCAGAAACGTTTATATAATATGAGCCTGAAAAAGGGGCATAGAATGGTTGTCAGTAAATTTCCAACCTCGGCTACTCATCCTCACGGAATAAATAAACACCTTACTGAGGACGGCAAAAAAAGAGTTTCGCAATTTCGCAGAAATATCGGCCCGAAAGGGTGCGGTGAACGCCATATTCATTCAAAGCCAACCATTAAAAGATACTTAAACGAACACAGTAACTGCTCTTTCCTGGAAATAGACAAAAGAAGAGAACATATCGAGAATTTAATAGCCACGCTCAAAGCCAATTACTATCCTAATTTCCAAGTGGCTTTATCCGACTATGAGCCAGAGGTCGAATTAGCGATGCGCAGCATTGACGTTGTCGTTATTAGAACAACGGCACGGGAAATTATGTTAAGCGATAATCCTTTTGCCTGCGGCCCATCTTACCTTTTTATTCATGACAAAATAACGGTCTTATCCTGCTATCTTGATTTTGAAAGGGAGTGGTCGATTATTCCCGAAGAGTTTCGGCAAAAACAAACCGTTATCCAATGGCTTGAGGAAACTCTTGAATTTTCAAGAACTCAAAGGCGTCGAAAAACCGACCGTGACCTGAAATAATTAAGTTTTCACTTTGGAATTTAGCTTCTTTCCAGTATTGAAACGCCATTAAATAAGTTATCGAACGTAAACCTTCAAGGAAACTTTTATTGAGCTAATTTCTATTGATGCCACAGTATTAAGCTAAGTGTTAACGTTAAAAAGTTGAAGTGTAACGGCTTCAATTCGAATAAATGACCCGGCTGGTGGCAAAGTCGTAAAACTATCAAGCATAATTACAGAATCACCGAGACGAAGAATTACCAATCCATCGGAATCGACACCTTCAATTTTCCCTTGAATATAAACATACTCATTATCTATTCCAATAGCTTCTTTATCCGCTTCCGTAAAAGATACATTTTCTCCCCACTTTAAAGAATCATTTATTTCAATTTCAACATCATAAGATTCATCAAGTCGCGGCAGCGGGTCGCTCATCCAAATACCTTTGCCGATCCCTAACGGCGTGTTAAATACAATCTTATTATCGCTGATTTCACTTATTTTTATTCTCATAACATTACTTCTTCTTCTTAAGCGGGACGCGGATGACTTTGTTGTCAACATTCATCACGTTATTTACCTCATCAAGCGTCCAGGTTTCCTCATGATAATGATGTTTTGTAGGTGGGCTGTTCATTTCATGGTCGCCATATCTAATACTGCGTTTTCCATCCGCCGATACAAGTCTATCAGGATCGGGTTCCCCTATTCTGGGGTGCTTATTTGTGTAAGGTCCATCACCTAAGAAATTCTCCATTTCGTCTACAGCATTTTCCGGCTTGACAGGGTTAGGTGCAACTGTTTCTTTATGATAACCTTTTTTGGGGATTTGTTTCTGCTGAGGGACGCCGACCCTGCCTGCAAAGGGACCGCGCCGAGCATTGAAAGGATAGCCGATGCCCTTTCCACATCCATTGCAACATAAGCCATTCTACCGTATATGTTTTCATCGCAGTTATAGAGAGCATATCCGATGCCGTTTCCGACTCTTAATAAATTTGTAAACCCCATCGCCACGTCGGCTACGGAGTTATTCACTCCGTTAGCTTCCCATTCCAGTTCATTTGGCGTGTAATACTGGCGAGCATGCTCGATTCTTTCGTCCAGCCAATCGGCCGCATCGCTTCCCCAGCCGCCATGACCGGTCGGGTCGGTAAAATCTTGCGGGCTGTTCCAGACATAGCCGTAAAGATTAATATCGCCGCCGGCAAAGCCAATCGGATCTTCGCTTATGAATCTGCCGAGTTGAGAGTCATACTGGCGCGCGCGATAATAATGCAAGCCGGTGAATGAATCTAATTCTCTGCCCGTAAATTGATAACGGGTGGGGAAATTTTGATTCGTCGCGTTGCCGAACGAATCATAGGCGGTGGACGCCGTCAGATTTCCGCTTGTATCCGCCAATCCGGTCGTTGAACCTAACTGGTCAACCAGGAAATAGCTGATGCCGGTTCCCGTTTGAGCGCGCAGTTTCTTATCGACTCCCCTCCCGTTAAGATATTTCGACAGGACTCCATCATTATCGTCGGCTAAAACATCCTGCCCGTCGTAAATAAATTTCGTCGAACCGCCCCTAGCTTTGGCATGCCGCGCTACCCTGCGCCCAAGAGCGTCGTAAGTATAGCGGGCGGCTGTTTTTCTGTCCGAGGCGAAACTCAGGCGGTTTTCATAATCCCAGTAATACGTCCAGCGCTTGCTGCCTTCGCGCTTGACGGTCATATTGCCGTTTGAATCGTAATCGTAGCTCGCCGCACCGGCGGCAGTTAAACGGTTGAACGGCTGCTGGTAGCTATAAGTCGAACTGAGATGAGACGAACTCCGGTTACCGACGCTATCATAGTCGTAACTTTCATTTGTGGCTCCGTTTGTTACCGAAGAAAGGCGGTCAAAACCGTCGTAGCCGAATGCGCGAGAACCAGTCGGCTCGGTAATCTGGCTAATCCGGTTGGCCGAATTGTAAGCGTACTGCCTGTCGAACAAAGTAGTTGCCTACCGTGTATTTGAATCGTTCGCTTCGATTTTTGGCATTTTTCGCGTTCTGGCGAAAATGGTGTATTTGAATCGTTCGTAAGCTAATCTCAGAAAATAAATACTGCGATTATTGGCGAGTAGATTATGAAATCAGCCTCTCAGCTTTCATAAACATTATATTTTAATTGGCTTTTATACTTAGTCTGGTTTCATTTCTTTTTGGTAGTGTCCCAATCTAGTGGTGCTATACTAGTGTTTATCTTAAAACGATCCTTTGAAACGAAAACGTAAATCCGTTGATAACACCAAAATCTAAGTATTACCGTCATTGTTTTCGTTAAATCTTCAATCTTGTTTTCCCGTCGAGTCCTTTCAAAAACAGTTTGGACTTTTCCGTTTTCTCCGACCGTATAAGCATAAACGGCATAAGAAGGATAGCCGCGACTTTGTCCGCTGACATAGCTGACCTGCCCGTTTCCGGTGATTCTTAAAGTCACGTTTCCGTTAATCGTGCCGCCGGGTGAAGTCGTTTTGATTATCTTTCCTACTCCTAACGTAATTGCTCCCGGCGTGCCTCCGATTGCGCCGCCCGCGCCCTTCATATTCTTCCCAACGATACGTCTTCTTTATTTTCGTATTCTTAGATTTGCCTATTTTAATCTCCGGCATCGTCTAGAATCACTTTCTTCCAGCGAAATGTATTGCCGTCCCAGTAGATGATGCCGCTCCAGTCTTCGCCTTTCATTACAACCGATTCACCTTTCGGCTTGATTCCAACCAGCTTGCCGTTAGCATCCGTTATTTTGCTTACATCTTCTATAGTTTCGACATCCCAATTCATTAAAAGCCAAAAGGGCGGCGGGTTTTGCTGGTCGAGACCGAGAAGGACGGCTTTCGTTTCCTTATTACGAAAGCAAATCAATAAGCCTTCCCGATTTTCTTTTCTGCTTTCGACAATGACCGCATAATCGATGCTTTTATCTCCGTCAAAATCTCCGCGCACAAAATAGGGATTGTGTATCAAAACGCTCGGAATATCTATTTCTTTGTCGAGTTCCTTGTTTTTGTCCAAGCACTCGTGCACAAAAGACGGAAGAAATAAATTATCGGCTAAATCGTCTGGAACACGCTGCTGTTGCTGTTGCTGAACTGCTTGTTCATTTTTTTTCTCTTGTCCCGCAACCGGCTTATTTTGCTGAAAGCCAATGCCGAGCGCGACAACACAACCTGTTGCCAGTAAAATAAAACATTTAATCGGTCTGCTTAAACGTAACTTAGACCATTTAATTGACAAACTTTCTTCCATATTATTCTTGTCTCCCGGGTCTTTCTAAAACCGTCTTTGGATAGTTTCTCTGAAAATGCATGTGATTTTTATGAACATTCTTTATGGATTGATTTTGAATATCGGGAAGATCGAATCTAGGTGGATTTCCGGTAATCGCACTATCTAAGCCGGCGTTCTGCTGCTTAAACATCTGGGCGAGTTTTTTGGTTCTTTCGACATCCGCCAGCTCGACGGCTCTCGGACTTTGAATTGTTTTGCCGTCCTCTCCCATATATCTTAAATCAATGTTGTTACCTTGCTTATGGCTAGTGTGGATTGGCAAAGAAGTTCCATCCGCTAATGAGCCTGCCGTCATCATCAACTTTTCATCACCCGGATAAAGCTGGCTGTATTCGGAAGCAACATTAAACAGCGCCGAGCCGGTTCTTGTATTTAAATAAGCTTCTTTGGCACCCGGTTTGACGATAAACTCTGCATCGTGATGTTCCGCCACTTCTCGCATATCTACCATCCCGTGCTTATTAGCGTCAAAATCAGTAATGTCTTTTGCATCCTTTGAGCCATAAACCCGGAGTGAATTACCAACCCCAGCCGAAACCACTTTATAACAATCTTTCTGTCCATCACCGCATTTATCTACCCATTTGTAAGGATTACTCTTATCCTCTGTTTTCACCCAATCTTCGCCGTCAGGGTCAACATAAACAAACGGTCTGTTCAGGACATAGGCATACCTATTCCAGCTCTGCGGAGTTCCTGCCACTGCACTTGGTAAATAAGGATCCGGACTGCTAAACCTGCCTTGGTCAGAGTTGTAATATCGCGCCTGGGCAAAATCCAGATTGGTTTCCTTGTCTCTTTCGTAGCCGGTGAATTGCTTTCTAATATCGTCAGAGCCGTAACTTGCTCTTTGAATTTCTTCACCGAAAGGCTGGTAATCGTGACGCGCCATCACATCTCCCTGCTGATTGGTATTGATGCGCGGTGAGCCAAGATGGTCGTTGGTTGTATAGCTCACCTGCGGTATCTGCGGCGGTTGAGCCGTAGAATACTCCATTATCAGCTTAGCAGAAGCGTCGTACAAAAAGATAGTAATTTCCTGCATGGCAGGCACGATTTTTTTCACACGCCTGCCGTCGCCGTCGTAAAAATACTGTCCGAGGGTATTTACCACGTTGCCTCTGGCGTCGACGGTTTCTACTCTGACCTGCCGGTTTTCGCTGTCGTAGGTGAATTTTCTGTTTTGTGCGTCTCTGGTCGTGTTGCCGGCATTATCGAAAAGATAACCGTTCGGGCGATTGTTCTGGATGTTGATTGTCGGATTAAATGCGGGGTCGTTCGGGCAAACCGTCGGATTAGGCGCTGCGCCGCATCTTTGCGGTAGCGTGGTCGTATTCGGCTCGTCAAAATTTCGGTTGCCGTAGCGGTCGTAGGTGAAAGTTTGCTGCCAGCCCGTTTGATTCGGAATCGTTTCGGTCGCCTGTTTGATTCGATTTAATGCGTCGTAGGTGTAGGTTTGCGTGGCGGTGAAACCCGCATTATTGCCGATGGTCGGAACGGTAATAATCTGTTGCGCGACATTACCATTATTCTTTTCCTGATTGAGCATCCCGTTTTCCCACGTTCCGTAGCTGTAATCGAGCTTCAATAAATCGGCTGCGTTCCGAACCTTGCCGAGAGCAATCTGCACGGGCTGCAATCTGGAATTGAACTGCGTATGTTCCCACCGCCCGTTGCCTAACTGAACTGAGGAGATTTGTCCCGTCGCCGTGTAAGTAAAATGACTGGCGTAGCTCCAGAAACCGGAATTCTGGTTCTTTTTACTTTGCACCGACGAAAGGTCGCCGTTATCATCGACAATGTTTTTGACGACGCGACCGCTCGGATAAGTTTGCTCGACCAATCCGCCCGACAGATTATATTTATAAAATGTCGAATTGTAAACCTTTTCCTCGACAATTTGACGACTCTGCGTCACTCTCCCTAATTTATCGAATGCCTGATACTCGGTGACGGAGAAAGGCGTCGAGACGTTTCCGGTTACGATTTTGGTCAGTTTGCCCTTCGCGTTCGGCAGATTGTCGTAGGTGTAGGAAACAGGCAGGGAGTTTTCATAATTCGGCGTATTGGGCGGCGCGGAATAGCTCCTCGTCAAAGGGCGATTAAGCGCGTCATAAGTATACAGCGCGACGACACTTCTAGCGTCGGTTTTCTGCGTTAAATTCCCGTTATTGTCGTATTGATAGCTGACCGTTCCCGCTTCGGGACTGCTTGCCGAAAGCATTCTCGACAAGCTCGTGTAGGCAAATGTTCTCTGCTGAACGCCCTGATTAACGACGGTTAGATTATTTAAAGCGTCATAGCTGTAGGTCGTCTTCAGACCGCTTAAGGAAACTGCCGGATTTCCGAAGACTATATTTTCGGTGTCGGCATCCGGTTCTTTTACTTCCCAGATGCTGATAAGCTGTCCCAGACCGTTTACTTTACTGATTCTTTTCTTTCCGGCTTGGTCAGTAGCTAATGTTCTGTCGCCTTCAATATCGGCTCCGGAGACGCCCGTGGAATTTGTATTGTTTCCCCACGGCGCGGGTAAGGTTGCGCCTGAAAACGTTCTCGCTTCGCTATGCCTGCGCGTCTTATCGGTATAGCTGACAGACCAGCCCATTGATTCTTCATTCGCCGCCTGCGCCGGCGTCGCCCCGCGATATGGATTCGAGGATAAAGAGTATATGCCGTTATTATTTTCTATATCATCGGGATTATTCGGCGTCGGGTCGTCATATTTATAACGAACCTGAACCTTGATGCCGTGCTGCTCGTTCGTCGGGTCTTCGGCGGCGATATTCTCAAGCGTTCTGGTCAGACGGATTTTGCCGAGCGGGTCGTAATGCTGAACCGTAACCTTTTTGCCGTCGCCTTTTGTTTCGAGGTCTGAGCGGGTAATAATTCTTCTTAGCTGGGCGTTATATTCGATTTGCGTCCAGATTTCGAGCGGCGTATCGATTGCCGTTTTGGAAATTACCGGTCTTCCGAGAGCATCGTAAACCACGGCATTTGAAACGTCATTATCGACATCGGTCGTTTTGGTGACTAACCCCGTATAAAAATCGTATTCGCTCGAATTCGTCCTTTGAGCCGCTGTTCCGGAAGCGCTAATGGTTTGCGTCGGGTATAAATCGCTGATGGTCGTGTTGTTCGGACCGGTAATCGCCCCATAGGTGATTTGCGCTATATTACCGTTAGAATCGGTCACCGTCACGGGACTACCGTACTGATTGTATGTCGTCGCGCTGGAAATGGAGTTTGCTGTCGTTAAGGGACTGCTATAAGGTTGGTAGCTTCCGTTTTTCCACGAATCCCAGTTTTTGACTGAAATCACATTGCCGGTGGTCGAGTAATTATCGTAAGTAAATTCCGTTCTGGATTTTACATTTCCGCTGCCGTCGCTAATCTCCGTGCTGGCGACGGCTTTCTTCAAGGCAGGCGAAGTGTTCTTACGATAAATATACGCAGAACTGGTGTCGGCGCTCGAAGCATCCGAAGTAGGATTGAAGTAGATATTATTGGTAACGCGCAGCGGTAAAATATCAGGCGGCAGCTGCGGCTCTCCTGCCTGATTTCTGGTAATGGAATTTGCAGGAATCCAGTCGTATTCCCTGCTTTGCGTGACGTTTCCGTTCTGGTCATAGGAATAATCTTTTAATCTTGCTTTAGAGACGTTTCCTGCTGCATCCTTCAACCAAACCAATTCGGCTTTCAGATATGGATTATAATTAGTAGAACCGCCGGATGAGAAAGTTACCGTGGGTTCTACCGCCCATACGTTCTCGGTCATTGTTCCATCCGGAGCGGTTCGAGATTGTAAACGCCCGACCCGCGCATCGTATGGGTTGAAGTTGTAGGTTTCGGTAGTTTGTCCGCCGTCGGGACCGGTCGCTTTGGCAAGATAAGTCGGTCTGGGCATTCCCGTCTGAAAGTCGAATACTCGTTCCCGGTAGTATTTCCAAACCTCCGTTATGGAGTCGGTCGGTTCGCCTCCTTCGGTCTGATAAATCATTTTTTTCCGGGTCAAATAATTGCCGAGCATCTTGCCGGTCGTCAAATTCGTTTGCCCGTCCGTGTCGTAAGAATATTCGGTTCGCGCGCCGGTCGGAAAATTCACCGCGCTGAGTTCTCCGGTTCCCTGCGCCGTGCCGGTCAAATCGTGATTATACTCGAATGTATAAACCTGGCTCCCCATCTGTGCCGGCGAGATAATCTGCTCTACTACTTTTATCTGGCTGCTGCCATAAATCGTTCCGCCCCAATAATCGCCGCTCGGACGAATTCGATTGGCGTCGATAGAAATCCATTTCCATTTAACCCGCCACTCGATAGTTTCTCCCCCGGTTCCCGCAGAAATAATCTGTTCCTCGGTCGAGCCGAGATTGTTAATTTTAATTTCTCTGCCCACAGAATCGCTGATTTTCACTGTCGTTCCGATTTTCTCGGTAACTACGCGATTGCCGTTCCGGTCATAATGCTCGTTACGGATGCTGTAGGGCAAAGAAGTGTCGGTAATATTTTCAAAGCCGTCCTGTGACGTGCCTTCAACTCTTGAGCCGTCAGGATAGTAAAGCTTCCAAATCAGAGTCCTCCCGTTGAATTCGTTCGGTGCGGTATAGCTGATGTCGAGCCGCAGGCGGCTGCCGTCGGTGCTGAAATAGGTTTTCGGCTGGTAGGTCGGCGCGGTCTTCGCTAAATAACCCAGGGAAACGCCGTTCGGCGGGACACAATAATATTGACGCCCCGCCATATCGCGCCGGAAATAGCCGTTAACATCCCACTCATTTTCCTCGCGAAAATCGACGGTCGACCCGTCCGGCATCCGCATCCGTTGCCGGACGACGTATGGGTCCGGAGTTATGTTTGAAGAGGTGTTCTCACCATTAGCGCACCTATCGGGGCGCGGTCCGCTGCGGTCTTCGGTGTCCTGATTAAATTGCTCGAGTCTATAAAAAAGCGCATAATTCCATCCGCCGCCCGATTGGCTTGGATAGACGAAGGTAAAATTTTTGTAAAGCCTGGTGTTGCAGTGAGGGTCGGCGCAGCCATTGTCCATTCTAAAAGCCTGCGGGTCCCAAATCTTCGAGCTATAAGAAAGGCTGATTGCGCCGCCGCTTTCGCCGCGCCCCTGCGGCAAACTCGCTAGAGGGAAATTGAGCATTAAGCCGCCGCCCTGCATACTCACTGTTTCCATGTCGGAAACGGAATAAGAGCCGCCTAAATATAACCCGCGTTTCGGTTGAAGCGTCGATTGCGCGTGAATTAAGAATGGAAGAGCAAACAGAAGGGCAAACAGGAGTGTTATCGGCTTGCATCGGAAGTTACTCGTTTTAACAGCGTAAGTCGATTTCATCATAAGGCAATAATTAATAGGAACACCTAAAATTTATTCCGTAATCTCAAGAGAAGTTTCTTCTAAATTTGAAAATGAAGCTCTCCTGGTTACGATTAAAACCAGTCTGTTAAGCAACAAAGCTAAATTCCAGCAACTGTCGCCAAAATTATTCAACTCTATCTTCGGTAAAAAATCGGGACGGGAAGATCGCCTGTTTGTCCCCATTGAACTTGTCTCAGCTCGTCCGGTTGTCCGGCTCTGGAACTCTGCCGGATATACCAGTAGCCGTTGGTATCGCGCCAGACGGCAATATCGACCTTACCGTCGCCGTCATAATCATTCGGCACCGGTTTGTCTGTAGTCCGGTTGCCGAACTGGTAATTAACGAGCTGGCTATCGGAGCTTTGCCGGATATACCAGTTGTTGTTGCTGCCGCGCCAAACGGCGACATCCGCTCTGCCGTCGCCGTCGTAATCAGCCGGAAGCGGTTTATCGTCCGCTATACCGAAAGACTCGGCGCGAAGCTGGTTGTTCGAGCTGTTAAGCGAATAGAATGTCCCGGAGTCGCGCCACACGCCGATGTCGGCTTTTCCGTCACCGTCAAAATCTGCCGGAGTCGGTGCATCGGTCGGATAACTCAATCCGAACTGCTGCGAAACGACTGTGTTGGTTGTGCTTTTACGGATCTGCCAGGTTCCGTATCCGCCGGAAGAATGATAAACGGCGGCATCCGATTTTCCGTCGCCGTCGAAATCAGCCGCCAGCGGAATGTCGCCGCTCGTGCCGAAATAGTAATATTCCTCGGCGTTGCTACTGCTCTTGATAATGAACCAGGTCGCGGCGGAAGCGCGAAAGACGCAGAAATCCGTTTTGCCGTCACCGTCATAATCACCCGGCACGGGTTTATCGCCGGCGGCGCTGCTGCCCCACTGCTGGGAAATCAGTCCCATCACATGCCAGTAGCCGGTAGAAGGACGCCAGACCGCCAAATCGGCGGGCGGCGCGGCGGATGCGCCCGCGTCCTCGACTGCCAGCAGTCTTGAACCGGCATAGATGTACTCTTTAGCTATTTGCGGCGTCGGATTGGGAGCGGCAGCCGGAAGGAAGGGATTGATACTGGAAAGAAAACTTTGTTCCCGATTACCGGCGAATTGTCCCTTGTTGGCAGCTCTGGCGGCTAACTGTTTTTTCGCGTCTTCCTCCAGATATTTGAGCGACGCGCCCGTTGCGCCGATAGCAATCAGCGCGATTATCGCAGCCGTCCACCAGCGGCTTTTCAGATATTTGAACAAACCGGATTTACTTACTTCGTCTTTATTCCGAGCCGCCGATTGACGGAGGCTGGTTTCCGGTAATTCCAAATTGGTGAGTTCACTATTTCTTGCCTGTTTTCGCTTATTTTTAGTCATAGCTTCTTAAGCCGACTCCTAAAGTAAAGTTATTTAAAGAGCTTTTTCTGATAATTCACCGGCTTGACAAAAACTTCCGGTTTGCAAAAACGTCGGCAAGAAGTAAAACGCTGACTACAAAAGTCAGACTTTTACCGCGCGTTTGAAAATGATTCTGGTAATGCTTATTTGATTTTTATAAACAGGATAGATAAGATGCGGTTTGGAAGGCTCGCATCTTTTAGACACCCGGTCTAAAAATCGACCAACTTGTCCGGGCGGTAATTGGCGTTATCGCCCGGACTTTTCTTTCTGGTTTATTCGGAAATCCTTCGTTGCCTGAATAAATAACCGGATTCAATCCGAACACGAAAAAGCCGGGCGACCTCTTATCTAAAAGGTGCTCCCGGCAATTAATCCCTAAATAATTATTAGATTCTTTTTCTCTAACCGAGCGGCGCTCCGCCTGAATGAATATAAACGAAGCGGCAGAAACTTTATAAAATGCCTGCGTCTAAATTTTCCCGTTGAATAACGAATCTTAGAAAACGACATAGCTCTCCAATTCAGTTCCGGTTAATTCGTTGAACATTTAAAGCTCAATTCCGAACTACCTGCAAAATACAATTATATTCTTCAACTTAAAATTCCGGTTAATAAATTCCGCAGCAGGTATTTCGGATACCGAATTCTACTACTGCTTATATTTCTTCTTCCCGTCAAATCTTAAGCCTGAATTATTAAACGAAAATATTCCCTTTTTCTTTTCCCCGGAGAACATTTTCGTTAATCTTTATGTCGTCGGTTGATTGAAACTAGCATAGGTTGAAATGCTTGTCAATCTTTTTTTTATGCAATTTAACTCGTCAATTGTTCCAAATTGGAGCAAACCATTGTCCTAAGATAGTATTTAAACTCTTCATTTTCGGAACTATTTTATTCATTTTGGTATCAAGTTGAAATTATCGCTTGTCCAAAAGTGCAGAAAGGGAGCATCCGTTGCCCGGTTGTTCTTGCGCGCTTGATCCGCAGCCGGTTATTGAAACCGGCTTTTTCATTATGGATAACTCATTTGTTGCAGCCTGTAGTTTTTCCTTTTGTTTTCCGAATAATAATTTGTGCGAATTATGATACAATCCAGTTTTGATGAGACTGCTGCAAACTCAAGAAAGAATTCTTGAACTTCTTACTATTTTCGTCACCAAGATAAAAGGCGCTAAGGCAATGGGGCGCACCGACATTAACCACGTTTCCGAAACCGTGATGGCTCCCCTGTTATCGAAAATTTACGGCTATAAAAAACTAAGATGCCTGAACTATACCGAATATTTCAATTATCCCGGTATAGATTTAGCCGATGACGAAGCAGGGGTGGCTATCCAAGTAACGGCCAGCATCGATAGCGAGAAAATTAAAGATACTTTAGAAAAATTCTCCCGTCATGAGCTTTATAAAAAATACAAGCATTTACAGGTTTATATCCTGACTGAAAAGCAAAAAAGCTATTCCGGCAAGGGGTATGACGAATTAATTCAAGGTAAATTTCAATTCGATAAAGACCGCGATATTCTGGATTTTCGGGATCTTCTGGAACGCATCAATACTTTTCAAATCAATGAGGCGACAAAGATTATGGAAATTCTCGAGGCTGACTTCGGTCGACGGGAATTTTCTTTATTTGAATACTCGGAAGAAAAGCAAACCGAATCGGCTATTTTAAATTTACTGGAAGTTTCCTTTCCGAAAGTTTTATACCAGGCGGATATCGGCTTTGACCGCAAGGAAATAATCGAAAACTCGAAAACGAGTAAATTCCGGGTGTATAAAAAAAGCCCGCAGCGCGATATAGCCAAAGCGGCGTTAGAGCAGGAAGGGTTAAAATTCGCCGTTGACTGGGAAGCGCACGAAAAGAAGATTATTACTTTTCACGATTTATACGACGATAGCCTGCCCTTACGAAAAATTATCGATGCCGGCACCGTTACGCCGATTAAACCTACCAGTTTTTTTACGATTAACGGCGAGATTGATGAAGACCGCGAGCGGGTTTTCAAATCGCTGCTGCGCCGCTGTTTGCAGCAAAAGCTATATCAACAAGGCGTATTCTGGCAGAATCAGGAAAATTTGTTCATCTTCGGACCGGACGGAGACAATCTTGTCCGTGAAGAAAGATGGATAGGGCAGAAGGAAGGCGAAAGAACCGTATTCAAACAGGTGATGAACAAAAAGGAACCGGAGAAAACGTATTATTGCCAGCACTTCGGCTTCCGGGTTCACTTTAAAAGGTTCGATAATCGCTGGTATTTGCTTATTATGCCGGATTGGTTTTTCAGCCGGGACGGTTACAGACGTTCTTTTTTCCATGAGGATCGTGTTTCCGGTTTAAAAAGAATGGAAAATACGCTGGCTGTATATAACCATTTCCGTTTTGTCGCTTATTTTCTAAAGAACAGGAAAAAGCCGGATCTTTTCGATAGCCATAACCATAGGTATAAGGAATATCCTTTCCTTTCTTTCGGAGATTACGTAAATTTCGATGATGCGCCGCTGCTTAACGATGATTCATGGAATCCGCCAAAAGCAAAAGAAGATAAGAATGCCGAGAATGCGGAGCTGCAGGAAGATTTACAGGTCAGTTTATTTTAGTTATGAAATTGAGCTTGATTGAAGAGCCTCTTTTGGAATTCGGGGAAAATAATCATGTATGCCCGCGCGCCGGAATAACGCAATTTTCGGTTTACGATATTAACCTGGGCGACCGCCGCGATAAGATTTACGTAGGCGCAGTCGGCACCAGCGACAATTTGGCGAAACTGTCCGAATGGCTCGAACGCTGCCGGAAATTCATTCCCGGTAAGATAGAAGCCCGGCAACCGAATCTATTCCCGCCCTTCTGCGGCTTTAATTCAAGCTTCGGCTTTAAAGCATCGCTGGTTCATAACGAAAGAATAACGCGGTCGATTAACAATTCCGAGATTTCGAAAATTATTAAAATAAGAGATCGCGATAAACGGGTTGAAGAAGCCGTCGAGCTTTATTTAACGGAAGTTGATTTTCTATTCAAACACCGCAATGTCGACGTTGTCGTCTGTATGCTGCCCGATGAGCTTTACGAGAAGATTACGAAGGAAGACGAGCGGCAGGAAGAAGAAACAATCGGTGAAACCGATGAAGAACACGAAGAAGATGTCCTGGAAACAAACTTTCGCCGGTCGCTAAAAGCTAAGGCGATGAATTTAAAAAAGGCGCGACCGTTACAATTATTACGTGAGCTATCGCTGTCCGTAGAGGATAAAAGCCAGCAGGATGAGGCTACGAAAGCGTGGAACTTCTGCACGGCGCTTTATTATAAAGCCAGCGAAACCGTGCCCTGGAAACTTGTCACTAATGTTAACAGACCCGCCGTATGTTTTGTCGGAATCGGTTTTTACCGCAGCCGCGACCAGAAGGTTTTAAATACCAGCCTGGCGCAAATCTTCGATGAACTCGGAAACGGCGTTATTCTGCGCGGGAAAACTCCCATTAAGGTTACCAAAGATGATAGACGCCCTTTCCTAACGGAAAGCCAGGCATACGAACTATTAAAAGACGCTTTAGCCGAATACCGGGTGGCGCTCGATACAATTCCTGGGCGATTGGTTTTGCATAAATCATCGAATTTCAACGAAGCGGAGATGGCTGGATTCCGGGCGGCCACCGAAGAAATGCATATCGGGAAAGCCGATTTTGTAACCGTCATGGACACCGATTACCGTTTGCTGCGGAAAGGTATATATCCACCCTACCGGGGAACGCAAATAGAATTCGATAAATTCAATCACGCCCTTTATACGCGCGGCTCGGTTGAATATTACCGTACTCAAACATCGAAATACGTTCCGCAGCCGCTTGAAATCCGAATCGTAGAATCGGCTGAATCGCCGAACGTAATTTGCCAGGAAATTTTAAGTTTAACGAAAATGAACTGGAACAATACTCAATTCGACGGTAAATACCCCATTACGATTTCCTGCGCCAGGAAGGTCGGGCAGATAATGAAGTATTTGGTCGGCGAATTAGAACCGCAAATAAACTACAGTTACTATATGTAGAAATCCTATTTCTCGGTATTTGTTATCTTAGGAAAAAACAACTTAAAAGCCAGTTTTCCTTTTCAGTTTATATTATTGTGTTTCACTATATTTGCTTGTATAAATTAATTGTATTATCCAAACGCCTTTTTATTAATATGAAATACAATCAGGTTATTGAGCAAATCAACGAGCTTTTCAAAAAAACTAAAGAAGAAGAACCGGAAAAAGGCAAAAGTGAATTTGCTAATGTAGGCAAAAGTATTGAAGACCTTCTTGGGAAATGTTCAAAGGACGATATTTGGGCTCATTTAGATTATGCCGGCTCCATACC